>JAVZJF010000038.1:0-8215 GCA_038870935.1 Candidatus Anstonellales archaeon
TATCATATTATCTCAGCATTATTTGAACTAAATCCAAAATTTTATATAGATAATAAAATGTGTGAATTTATATTAAATGCACAAGTGAATACTGGTGGTTTTTCATTAACTGCTTTTTCTATGCCTGCTTTTATTGAATCAACTTACATGGCAATAGATTTATTAAAAAAATTCAACAAGGAAGTTCCAAATAAGAGAGGTCATTTAGAATTTATTTCTAAACTACAAAACATTGATGGAGGTTTTAGGCGGTCTTCTGAAACAGGGATTTCTACACTTCTAAATAGTTATTATGCAATTCTATCTATTAAATTACTAATTTAGTTGATCAAGTGAGTCTATGGTTGTAATTGATTTAAAGAAGTTTGAAGTTTTAATTTCTATTATGTTTACATTTCTTCCTTTGTTGTGGTTGATGATATTCATTAATAATTATAGGCATTTTCCAAAAATGAGCGATAAGCAAAAAATATCATTGAGTTTAAAACAAGCTACTATGATTTCTTTTGGTATAATAATATTGGTTCTGCTGACTTTTTTCATCATTAATTTGTTGTTAATTTGAATTGGGTGATGTTTTGACAAATAAAAGAAATTGGTTGAATTCTAATGTTTTAGCTGCAGGAATAACGAGTTTTCTTTCTGATATGAGTCATGAGGCAGTTACAGTATTATTACCTTCTTTGTTAGCAATCTTAAATGCACCTATGTATGCGTTAGGATTAATAGAAGGTTTTAGTGATGGTTTAGCTTCTATTGCAAAAGTTATTTCAGGTTATTATTCTGACAAATTTAACAAAAGAAAAGAGTTATCAACATTTGGATACTTTGCAACAGGAATATTTCCTGCTATAGTGGCTTTGTCAACATCTTGGTACACTATTCTTTTTGCAAGAGTTTTTGGTTGGATAGGTAGGGGTTTAAGAGGACCACCAAGAGATGCAATAATTGCAAATTCTGTTGCTAAAAAAGATTTAGGAAAGGCATTTGGTTTCCACAGGTTTGCTGACACTTCAGGTGCGATATTAGGCCCTTTGATAGCTGTATATCTTTTGAGCTATGTCTCAATTAAGGATATTATATTAGTGGCTACAATACCTGGATTAATTGCTTGTTTTATTTTCTTTATATTTGTGAAAGATACGTTGAAAATTAAAAAGTTTGATAGTAAGACACTAATAGCTTCTTTAGAAGCATTACCAAATAATTATAAGCTATTTTTATTAGCTATCTTAATTTTTGGTTTAGCAGATTTTTCTCATACTCTTTTAATAGCTTTTGCGATTTCTGAATTGGCAGTATCTTTAAGTTTTGTTGAGGCTTCTACTTTGGCTATAAGTTTGTATGCTATGAGAAACATCTCATATGCTTTGATAAGTTATCCTTCTGGACTGCTTGGTGATAAGTTCGGAAAAAAGAAAGTACTCCTCTTAGGCTATTTGATAGGCACGATAACATTCTTGGGTTTCATTATATTTCCGAAGAATTTTTTCACATTTTCTATTCTGTTTATATTGAGCGGTGCATTTATTGCGTTTGAAGACACTTTAGAGGCCGCGGCGGCCAGTGAGTTTTTGGAAAGGCATAAAAGATCATTGGGTTTAGGTGCGTTAGCAGCAGTAAATGGGATAGGTGACATGGTCTCTTCAATAGCCTTTAGCTTCATTTCATCAGCTTATGGTTATATGTATGGTTTTGCTTATTCTTTTTTATTAAGCATTTTAGGAGTTCTCTTATTGGCTTATCAAATTTTGAGAACATCATAAAATATTCTAAATATAATATCGCCAGATACTTTAATTTTGATGCATGTGGGAGCATTGCAAAAAGCTTTCTTGAATATGTGAATTTGCACAATACACTTTTGCTTTAGACTTTTTTGTGGCTCATCCCAGAAAACAGAACAGTGATGAAGAGTAGTTTTTATCTGTTGGGATTAATTTCACTGGAAATTGCTTGGATATTCTACATTGGTATAAAGATTTAATGTGTTATTTTAGTTGTGTATGGCTTCAAGTAAATAGCTCTTACTTCGAAAAAGCAGGGATGTGAATAATTAACGTCCATGTGCTCCACGTTAAAAATGTAATTACTAATAGCTTGACTTCTGTACTATAACTACATACGAAATATTCTTTGTACAACTGTTTTGAATGATATGGAAAAGGCGTACAAAAGGCTAAAGATAGATGAGTTTAAAAAGAGCGGTACTAAGTTTCAAAAAGCAGTAGTTAAGCCAGACAATAATTGAGATTAATAACACATTCAGAAATAGAAAAAGCGAAACTCATTACTGGAAAGATAAGCTTGGCAGAGCGACAATAATCGAATACGCACTTGCTGGCATTTATCTTACAAAATAAAAAGAAGAGTTTGCTGCTTCAAAACTGTAGAAAATATAAGCGACATTTAACATGTATTGAAGGAATACTTGAACAAAGAGGCTACACTTAATTTGATCTATTTGCATTTTTTAAACCAAACTATCTTACATGAATTTGAATATACAGCTCGTGCTTAGAGAGTGTTTTTATATGCAGGGGGAGGGATTTGAACCCTCGAACCCCTAAGGGACGAGATCTCTCAAAGAAGATTATTCAACTGCCTTTTTGATTCTCCTCTTAGGGTTTCTTGAGTCTCGCCCGTTTGACCAGGCTTCGGTACCCCTGCGAAAAATTACTTGAATACATAGTTTGCAATCAATATTAATTATGAATTTATTTTTAAAGGCTTAGTTTTTATGAGATAAGTATGTTGTCAAATACGAACAGAGGGGCTTATGCTTTGGTTATTGCTGGAAGCAGTAGTGATTCTGGAGCAGGAATACAAATGGACTTAAAGACTTTTCATTCATTTGGTATATATGCAACTTCCGTAATAACTTGTTTGACTGCTCAGAACACAACAGGAGTAAAGAATGTTGAATTAACAAAGATATTCGAGGAGCAGTTATTAGCAGTTTTGTCAGATATTGAAATATCTGTTGTTAAGTTTGGAGTAGTTCCAGATAAAGAGTATTTCAAGATTTTCAAAAAGCACTGTAATTATTTAAAATATGTTTTAGATCCAGTCATGGTAGCAGAAGCCGACTCATTTTCCTTTGTTAAGGAAAAGGAAGCATTAATTGAGATGGCCAAGAATAAAAATTGCTTAATTTCTACTCCAAACTTGATTGAGGCGGAGCGATTATCAGGAATAAAAATCAATGATTTGAGTTCAGGAATAGAAGCTGTTAATAAGTTGAAGAGATTAGGCTTGAAGAGTTTCATAATAAAAGGAGTAAAATATTCTGAAAACCAAATTTGTGATATTTTTTTTAATCAAAATTTAGATGAGCCAAGATTATTCATAAAAAAGAAATTGCCTTATAAGTTTCATGGCTCTGGGTGTTGTTTCGCTTCTTTAATAACAGCCAATTATTATATTTCAAATAGTTTATACAATTCAATAGTATTGGCTGAAGATTACATAGAAAAGGTATTAAATAGGGCTGAAAAAATCGGAAAAGGAGAAGTTTTAGTGGCAATGCCTTAAAGGGAAGAGAGATGGAGAGCAAAATTTTTTGAAAATAAAAAAGAAAAAAAGGTTTAAGTAATTAATAAAATCTTCTGTCAATAATTACATGGTCTTTAGCTGCGAGAACAGCAGAATAAGAGACTTTTAGCATTCCGTCTTCTTTTGCCAATTCCATAGCTGTTTTATTTTCAGGATTAGGATCAACTATCAAGTATTCTAGTTTTCCAGTCACTTCATTGATTTCTATATCAACAACTTTGCCTATTTCTTCTCCGTCATTTGTTATGACTTTTTTTGATGCTAAGCTCTTTGCAATTACTTTAGCCATTTTCTCACCTTCAGCATGATTGAATTCAATTATACAATACAAGTTAAGATTTAAAAACATGCTCAAAGGAATGAAAGGTAAAATAATTATTAAGTATAATGATTATTAAGATTTAAATTAATAGATAAGATGTATAGCCATGGGAACTCCGTTAAAGAGTCTAAGAGTCAAATCAGTAGCAAGAATGCTCTCTCAAGATGATAATCTTAGGAATGCGTTACTGATATTTCTTGGTACTTTGATGCTTTTATCAACATTTCCTTTTTATCCATGGTATTTAGCTTTAGTAGTTGCAGGTATAGTTGGAGCCATAGGTTATAGAATGCCTGTATTGGGTACTTTATCAAGTTTAGTTATTGCGATTCCGGCAGCCGCGTATCAGCATCCTTTGTATGCGTGGTTATTAGGTGGAGCTTTTGCTATTGCCGCATTTGAAGTATTTGAGTTATGGGCAATTTTATCATATTTAGAGATAATAGTGTTTTTGCCGTTGTTGACTGAATTACCTTTTTCATTTCTTTCAGGATTTATTTATTTGTTATTAGCTTTGGGTTCATTTTTTGTTGGTTCAGTAAGGAGTAGAGTATTAGTTGGAGTTGGAATATATTTTATTTTATTGTTATCAACTCTTTGGAATATTAACACGATTTATTTTCCTTTGAATAACAGTCATGATTTATATAAGGTTGAGCAGGAGTTATCAAATAATCGAAAAGATGCTGCGGAAATTTTTGAAATACCTATTCATATTATTGAGTTACCTGCCAAATTGTTTTCAAGTGACGCAATAGATGGTTTCAACCTTATTTTAGGAAAGATATTTGAAAATACTTTATCAATATTTTTTCATGACATAGGTTTTTTGCACATTGGTTTTTACTTAATATTATTTTATGCTATCTCCTATTTACCTGATTCTCAGATATTTGTCCAATTAGGTATAAAGAAAAACAGGCAAACTTATGCTGCGTTATTACTTTTAGTGATACCCTTCTATAATCTCATTTGGTATTTGTATTATGGTTATGATACGTTGTCATTTTTATCAGTATTAATTTATGTTCTGATCTCCATAGTCATAATTTATTATTTAGATATAAAGCAAATTAATTTAGCAAGGGACTTATATGTGCGAAAAAAAGATACTGCTAAAGCATTTGGCAAATCACATGATGAATTAGATACTTCAGTTACTTCTTTAAATGATATTGCTAACTACGAAGATGTTAAGAAAGAATTATGGAATGCCATAGTTTTACCTTTAGAAAGTTTGGAGATTTCTTATGCTTATGATTTAAGGCCTCCTAAAGGAGTTTTGTTCTTTGGTCCTCCAGGTACAGGAAAAACAATGATGATGAAAGCATTGGCTAGGCAATTGAGATACAATTTTGATTATATAAAGGCTTCTGATTTGCTGAGCGAATGGTATGGTGAAAGTGAGAAGAACGTTACAAGAGTATTTGAGATTGCAAGGAAAAAAGCACCATGTATATTATTCTTTGACGAAATAGATACTTTTGCTAGGAGAAGAACTGCTCATTCAACAGATGAGAGTACTCAGAGAGTATTAAACACTTTTTTACAAGAGATGGACGGTTTTAGGGCCCAAAAAAATGTTATAATTGTTGGAGCAACAAATGTACCACATTTGTTAGATCCTGCTATATTGAGGCCAGGAAGATTTGATAAATTGATTTACATGCCTTTGCCTGACTATGAGGGAAGAAAAAAAATATTTGAGTTATATATTAACAGACTTAAACCAGAAATTAAACCAGAGTTTGTTGATTATGATAGATTGGCGAAAAAGAGCGAAAGGTTTTCAGGAGCAGACATTAAAAATGTCATTGATGAATGTGTTAGATTAGCAGCTTCAGATGCTCAATCTAAGGGAGAAATAGTTAAAATAAATCAAGAAATGATAGAATTTGTATTATCGAGTGTAAAACCAAGTGTATCTTTGTCTGATTTAGAAGAATATGAAAGATTTAGAATGGATTTTGAAAGAAGAATTTCAACTACTGGCAAAAAGGTTGATGTAGACGATGATACAAAAATTAAATTAAGTGATGTCATAGGTTTAGAGGGAGTTAAACAATTAGTAAGAGAGGCAATAGAATATCCTTTATTACACGAAGAAGAAATGAAAAAGTATGATGTCAAACCATTAAAAGGAATTTTATTGTTTGGGCCTCCTGGGTGTGGAAAAACGATGCTTGTTAAAGCAGCAGCAAATGAATTGAACGCAAAGTTTTTGTATGCAAGTTGTGCCGAGATAAGTAAGAACGGTATCACGTACATGGCATCTGCAATAAAGGATTTATTTACACGTGCAAGAGAAAACGCTCCATCAATCGTTTTTTTGGATGAGATAGAGGCTATAGCTTCTACAAGAGAATTTGGAATTTCTCCAAGTGTATCTCAATTACTAACTGAATTGGATGGAATAAGAGAATTGAAGAATGTAGTAGTTATTGGTGCAACAAATGTACCTGAGATAATTGACAGGGCTTTATTAAGACCTGGTAGGTTTGACAGAGTGATATTAATCCCTCCGCCTGACATAGAAGCGAGAAAGCACATGTTTATCAAGTTTTTGGAAAAAGTACCTCAAGAAAATATTGATTATGAAAAATTGGCACAACTTTCAGAGGGTTATTCAGGAGCAGATATTAATGCAGTTTGTCAGGATATTAAAATGGAATTAGTGAGGCGAAAAGTAAAAGGCCAGGAATTTGTAATTAATACAGACATAATTTTGGCAGCATTACAGAATAGAAAACCTTCCATATCTTCTTCTGAAATGGCTAAGTATCTGAAAATTTATGCTGAATTTTCAGGTGATGAATATTTAAAGAGAGAAGTTGAGAAAAGAGAAAAATCTTCTAATGATGAAGATCATAGCCACTATAGATAATAATATATTCATTTCAAATTCATTTCTTAATTTCTATAGATTCGTTGAGGATTTTTAATCCTCTTTCAAGATTTTTGTTTGAATTTTTATTAATTTTTTTGAAAAAGTCAATAGTTGTTTCATATGTTTTTTTATCAATAAAATATGGAAAACCGTCTTTACCACCATGTGCATAACTAAATGTAGCAGGGTCAAATTTATCAAAAGGTGTATTGTAAAGTAGTAACGAAGCTAAAGCTAAAGCTCTAATTACTTTTTTCCCTAAGCCTTTCATCATAAATAATTCTTCGTAATTTGCGGGCTCTTGGTTTGCAATTTTTTTTAATAATACCAATCCATCTTCAGTTAATTTTACTTCGTGATGATTAGGTAAATTTAATTTGTCAAAAGATATTTCTTCAAAAAGAAATGTTTTCTTTGAATTTTCATAATATCTTCTCACTTTTGGTAAGAATTCATGTAAATCATCATTGATGACTTTGCTTGCTAATTCCAAAGATACGTTTCTGTTTTCATCACTTTTTTTACTCAACATGTTGATGCAGTTATTTGCAAAAGACTCGGAATGGATTCCTGAATGAGCTTCATTTAAAAAGAAATTTTGATAGCTTTCAAAGTTCCAATGGTATCTCCTTGCATACAAATTTTTCAAATTCATTCCTTGTTGTATGGCACACCAATATTTTTTCTCACTAAGAATAAAAGCATGATGATAAATGTCATATGTATCTTGTAGAAGAGTGTTATCTGCTTTAGCAATTTTTTTACTTATGTAGAAAAATTTTTCAAATTTTTCATAATTCATTCTGTGGGATGAGCAAAAAGCACTCATTTCATCTTTAACTCTTTGCATGTTAGTTCCTTTTCCTCCAAACAATTCTATTCCACAATTTAATTCCTTTAGAGCTTGTTTGATTGCATAGCATGTTGTAGTTGTTGTGCCTGAGGAATGCCAATCGAACCCTATGAAACAAGAATATGCTTGGAACCAGTATTGATTGGATAATGTTAGAATGAATTCTTTATGGCCATGGATACTAAGAAAATACTCAATAAATTCTTTCGTTAGCTTAATCATTTTATTCATTAACCATTTTGGCGCTTTTCCTGAATGTAATGGCAAATAAGTTACATGAATTTTGTTTGTTAAGTAATGATTATATGTGCTCACGAATCAAGATAATTAAAATTTATTTAAAAAAATATTAAGAGTTAATTTCCAATAAATAAATACTCAAATTCTGAATAATAAAGGTAGAATAGCAATAATGAACATTGTTAAAGATGAATAGATGATTAATTTTTTCAGAGTTTCATTTTTTATGGAATGATTGACCAAGTGACTTCCATCAAAGAAAGGCGCTGGAATCATATTAATTAGTCCAATCATAAAGTTTAATAATACAAGAAGGCCTAAAGTATTGAAAATAAATTGATAACCGAATTTGAATATT
>JAVZJF010000039.1:0-7879 GCA_038870935.1 Candidatus Anstonellales archaeon
CATCTTCTCTATATACTGGTCTTTGTATTCCTTCATTGGTAGGTACATTGGATTTGAAGTTATACTTACAGAAGTAATTTGGATGTCCAACATTTCGCAACCTTAAAACACTGTGGTACATATATTTTCACTTTTTTTCACTTTATTAATATTAATATTGTGGTAAAAAATTTAAAAATATATATGTTAAGTTATTCCATTATCCTTGCCAATGCCTTCATAAGTAGAGAATATTCATCTTCAAATTTCAAAGTAATTCTAAATGCCTTTGTCATTAATTCTATTAACTCTGACTTGTAATCCTCATCATAAGAGGTATTAAATCTAATTTCTTTCATCAGCACTAAATAACTATTTATGTCACGTAAGTAAAATAACATTTCTTTAAACAACCTTTCGTCATCTAATAATGAATGAGAAAAAGTACCTATAAATTGATGCAACAAATATTGTAATATTTCTTCATTTTTGTTCGCTAAGGCAATAAAGATTGGATTATTCTTAGTCAACAAATAGAATAATGATTTATTTTCTTCAGTGAAATAGTATTGTGATAGCTCATTGACAGCAAACATTGAGCCAACCCTACATGCATGTGATAAATATGTAAGAAGGCTCTCATTTACATATGAGTGTATAGGAATGCCTGCCTTATCATAAGCATTTAATAATAATTTAAAAGCCTTTTTACTATCTCTAGATTCCTTAGTCATACCAAGTTTAGTAATTGCCAATAGCAAAGGATCTTCCTTAGAACGATAATAAGCAGTTTTAATATCTGCACCATTTCTAATTAATGCAGCAACTGAAGAAGAGGATGAATAGAATACAGCAGTAGAAAGAATATGCCAACCATCATCAATAAAATTAACCAAAGACCTGTCTTCTTTAATAAGTTGCTCAATTACAGGTAGATTATTTCTCAATAATGCTGTTTTAAATTCCTGAATTTTTGAAGATTTTCCTTTTAAATTCATTAAACCACTAAAATTAAATAAATAACACCATATATTTAAATCTTTTGTAAAATTTTTTATGGACCCTGTGGGATTTGAACCCACGGCCTCTTCGTTGCGAACGAAGCGCTCTCCCACTGAGCTAAGGGCCCTTCATATCCCATAATAACTATTAAAAACTTTTAAAAGATACTTTAAAAGTATTTACATTATCAAAGTCATCAAATTCTAGAACACAATATCTGCGCATTAAGAAGCAAGGAACTTTTATCATTAATTTATTATTGAAAAACTGATAACCTTCATGCTCATGTACATGCCCAAATAAGCAAACTCTAAGATCGTTTTTTAGTTTAAGAAATTCCAATATTGATTTACTTCCTATGTGGTTATTTTTAACATTGTCAAAAAAACCTTTAGGGGGATTATGGAGTAAAAAAAAGTCTATTTTAATATTGTCAAATTTTTTTAGCAGGTCTAAATAATTTTCTTCAGTAAATTCATTTGGGGTTCTAAAAGAAGTCGGAAGAGAACCGCCTAAACCTCCTATGATTTTGTCATTTCTTTTGACTACATTGTTATCAACACATGTCTTTATATCTCTTGAAAAGATATGTCTAAATCTATCATTATCATTGTTTCCGAATACATAAAACAATTTACTCTGAATTCTTAGATAATTTTCAAAAAAGTTCAAAGGCAGGATATCATTATCTGAAATATCCCCAGTAATAAATAAATAATCAAATTCACTGTAAATTTCTTCTAAAAAATCAAAAAAATATTCCATTAATTCAAGTTCAGAATGAAGATCAGAAATTGCAATAACTTTTGGCATAGTACCTTTCAATTCAAACTTTTATTTTTTGAATATTTTCAATGTATTTTAAACTATGGTCACTGTTTCCAATATCAGGTTTTAGTCCATCGCTAAACCCTTTGGCAAAATATTTACCAATCATATAAAATGAAGAAGCAAATAAATCCATTAACGAAGCTTTTTTCTTTTTTTCGTAATTACAAATTTTTTTCTCATCATAAGTTAAATTAGCCAATTCAAATGCCTTTTTTCGCGCATCTTCTAATGAGCCTATTTGATCAACCAAACCAGCATTTAATGCTTGTTTGCCAGTATAAATTTTTGCTTCATATGCATCGTTATCACTTATTTTGCTACCTCTAAATTCTTTAACATCATTAACAAAATCAGAGTATATGTCCTTAATTATTTGAATAACAATGTCCTCTTCTTCTTTAGTTAGATTTCTTGTGCTTGAAAGCAAGTCCTTGTACTTTCCTGATTTGTACGTAGTTATATTAACACCAATCTTTTCCAAGAGACCTACTATATTGATATTATCTAGTCTGACCCCAATACTTCCAATAATAGCATTAGGATGCGCAATAATAAATTTCGCAGGCAATCCGATATAATATGCACCTGATGTACCAAGTTCGGAATAATAAACAACAATTGGTTTATTAAATTTCTTTAATGCACTAAAAATTTCTTTAGTTTGGTATACACCACCACCGGGAGAATTAATCTTTAACAGCAATGCTTTAGCTTTTTTATCATTATTGATTTTATTTAAATCAGAGATAATCTCAGACAAAGAAATTCGTGGCTCTGAAAATATAGATTCGCGTTCTACATCCTCCTCAGGAAATGTCAATTCTCCAAAAATCCTATATTCTGCAATACATTCAGTATCGCTTATTGGTGAAGACGAAGAAGAGAATAGAGTTAAAATAGCTAAAAGAACTACTATAGCTATAAATAAAATAAAACCCACTATCGTTAATAACGATTTATTATAAACGACCATCTACATCTCCTAATTTAATATCAGCTTATAAAATATTTAAACTAAAATTTAAATATTAAGGTAATATTATGCTTGATTTTGATATAATTAGAACATTATTATCTGTATTACCTGCAATGATTGCTAATGCTTCCCCTGTGATTTATGGAGGAGGTAGAAAAATTTCCAAACCTTTATTTGGAAACAATAAAACAATTAGAGGATTTTTGGCTGGTGTGTTCGCTGGTTTATTTACCTCGATATTAATTTATGCAATTTCTGGTGGAATTTATTACGGTGAAAATTGGTTTGTAATAGGCTTTTTGCAAGGTTTTGGTGCAATGTTAGGAGATTTAGTAGGAAGTCTGATAAAGCGAAGATTAAAAATTTCTGAAGGTGAAGAATTTTTTTTGATTGATCAATTAGGCTTTATTATAGTTGCAATTCTAATTACTAATCATCTACTCAACTTTAATTTGAAGCAAATAGTTTTTGTATTGATACTTACATTTTTCCTCCATAAGAGTATGAACATTGTTGCATATTTTACAAAACTTAAGAAACAAATGCACTAAAAAAGAAATAATTTAATATTCTATTCCATATCTACCTACTAAATTAATGTCATGGAATGGATGTTTAATCATTTTATATTCATAAACTTTATCAAAAAGTTTGATAATTTTATTGTCCAAAAGTCTTCCTGTGCACACAAAGTTAATAAAGTTGTTCCTCTGCGCTTCTTCTTTAAACATTTTAATTTGTTTTGAAGACAATTTTTTTAACCAGTAAGCTGTTAAAGCCTCATCTAAGATTAGCACATTAAATTCTTTAGAATTTATTAATTCTATTGTTTTTTCAATTGAATACTTTTTAAGAGACTTTTTATAGCCTTCAACCTCTACAAAGCATTCAATACCAGGTGCTTTTTTACCTTCAGCTATCTGCTCAGCATATATTGAAAATTTACCAAATTGTAAAACTTTAATAGAATTAGAAAAGTTTTTTGTCAGATATATAACTTCTCCACTAAATTTACCTCCTTTTAAAAATTGCAAAAACAAAACTTTATTGCCTTTTAGAATTTCGTTTAAAGCTAAAGCTACAGAAGAGGTTGTTTTTCCTTTTGATTCACCTGTTAAAGCAATGGAAAGGCAAGATCTTTGAAAAGCCATAAACACTCTAACAAGTTATTATGTGAAAATAGAATTAAACTTTTTTTCGCTTATTTATAAGTTCTAAAAAAGTCATAACTTATTTTTTAACAAAAATAATAATACTATTCAAATTAATAGTTTGATCAAATTTCTTAATGTTAATGCCATAACTTCTTCTTCAGAAATATCTTTATATTCAGAGACAATTTTAATTGAGTTAAAAATTTCTTGATGGTCTTTTGCTATAAATGGATAATCTGTTTCAACTAATAAACTTTCAATTTCTATTTCTTTGATAATTTTCTTCCTTTCTTTACTCTTTATTGGAGGAATTGAAATTATATACCCCAAATCGACAAGTTTCTTGGCTTCTTCTAAAGTGCCACCAAAAGCATGCATAATCCCTTTAACATTATAAGACTTCACTATATCATAAATAAGATGCTCTGCTTTTCTGGAATGTATGATAACAGGAAATCTAAATTTTTCAGCTAGTCTTAACTGCTCTTCAAACAATTTGAGCATTTTAGGCAGATCTTCAGTTTTTCCATAATGCAAATCAAGTCCTATTTCACCAATTGCATTAAATTCCTGCTTCTTACTTTCAATATAGTGACTCAATTTTTCTAAGTCATGTAAGTTGAAGTTTCCAAAGATTAGTTCTTGAGGCGCAATTCCTATCGCATATTTTATGTTTGATAAATTGCCAAATCGTGATTTGAAAGTAAGTGACTTTGAGATTGATTCAAAAGAATATGTAGGAACTAAATATAAGCATCTGTAGTCGATCTCAAAAGGCCTTTCATAAATATGAATGTGCGAATCAGAAAAAGAAAAATTCATAAAAAATCAAAAAATAAATCATAAAAAAGCATATTTTAACATTCTGTCTCTTGACCTAGTAAAGCTGATGCTACAGGAGGTGCTATTAAAACAATTAACACACCAATTATTGCTCCAACTAACATAGATGTTGCCCAAACATTAGCTCTGCTTCTTGTTTCTGCTCCAAGCAACTGACCTGCAACATAAACAACTGCTGCTGCAATTAACATTAGAACAACTACTATTGGCAACAAAGCCTTTAATTGAGTACATAAGCTTAATAAAACTTCTTTTAATCTATCAAATCCACCTTCTTGCGCATAAACAACAACCAAAAAGCTAAAAAAAACAATGACTCCAAAAATAAACTGATGTTTATTCATAATAACAATCACCTACTCTTAAATGTCTTTTAAGCCACACTACTTAATAAATATAATTATCTTCATTTAAATATTTGTGTCATTTTTGATGAGATTTAACTTTCTATTTACTGGAAGAATTACTATGTATATCTAAATTAGCCTCTATTTCTAAGACTTCATTGTTCTTGATAGTATTAGTATTAGAATTACTATTACTCTCATCGACTCTTTCAGGAACTGGAACAGAAATTGATTTTATCATTACATGTGAATTATTGAAGTATTTTTTGAACACTTCTTTTAACGCTTTTATTCTATATCCTCCTTTTCCTATTGCTTTTCCTCGATGATCATCTGGAACATAAACACAATAACCATTTTCGTAAACAGGCTTAATTTTAATTATGTGAACATTGTCATAATAAGATTTAATTGTTGCAATTGGGTCTGGATTTAATAATACATATAGCACATTATTGCGAAATTTTGTGCTTAATATCTTTAATGAATTTCTTAATTTTTTTTGAAATGAATCATTATTAAATCGATTATTAATAGTATGGGAATCAATTACAAAAATTATATAGTTCTCACCCTTAATCGCATCTCTTGGAAATATTTTTGTAAATTTTTCGAAAGCAAGCATTTCTTCTAAATTTTCAGAGACATTCGTTAAACTTCTTTTACTTTTCTGATCTCCAACCATACAATCCCTTCATTAAATACCTAAGTTTTTGAAAAAATATCTTAAGTCTCTTCTGATAAAATCTTAGAATCCCCTACCTCATAAACACCTATTGCAGAAATGACATGTGCTCTTCCACAAACTGACCCTAAATCATGAGAAGTAAAAGGTACTTTTAGCAATCGTATTTCTAAAAGCTTACTTATATTCTCAAATTTCTTTATAGTCAAATCTGATATATTAGAAGCAATAATTATTGCTTTAACTTTTCCATTAGCAGCATCTTTATACGTATTTCTACTACCTAAAACATATTTACCTGTGTTTATAAGAGTTCTAATTTCTTTTGCATAATCAATTGCCATAAAAACTCCACCTCATATTTTTATCATAATCATAATTCACTATCAGGTCACATCCTAACATTATACATATGGTTTGTGCTTTAATCTCACTAAACCTGTACCTACGGGCATCGTTTGACCTACTATAATATTTTCAGTTACTCCAACAAGTTTATCGCTTTCTCCTGACACTGCTGCTTCAACTAAATGCTTTACTGTTTCTTCAAAAGCTGCCCTTGCAAGAACTCCTGCTTTTTCACCAGATAAACCATGCCTACCTACTGACTTAACAAGACCATCTGCGGTCATAGCATCAGCTAATAACATTATGTGTCTAATATCAACAGTTAAGTTCTGCATGTCCATAACCTGTTTGATTTCTCGCACAATTGCATTCCTTGCAGCTTCGATTCCAAAAAATTGCCAAATTTCATATATATTGTTTGTATACAAACGCGATTGATCGACTTTTTCGTTATAGAATAATTGCCGCAAGTTAGAACCATTAGTCCTTATGAAATATTCATCGTTCTTATCCTTAACTACAAAAGCCTTGTTTATATTTCTGATACCTTTTAAGAGAGTATTTTTTAAAGTTAATGTTACCTTTCTCATTTCTGCATATTTCAATTGTTTTTTTCGCGATTTTTTATTGTTACTTAAACTAACTAAAATCTTACTCTCTTTTATTTTGAACTTGAATTTATGCTTCTTTAATGCGTTTATTATGTGCTCTTCATTTATTCCAAGTGATGCCATTTTTTCTTTCTTCAGTTTAATCTTAATCAACCTCTTTTCAAAATTTTCAACAATTCTGCTAACATCAGATAAGTAAGTAGATTCGATCTCTTGAGCGATTTTTTCCAAATCCTTTTCATCTTTATAATATTCCTTTTTTATATAGACCTCCATCATACATTTTTTGGGCATTTTCTTTGCATCAACTATCTCAATTAATCTTGGCAAACCTGTTGGAACTTGTTCTGCCACTCCTGCATAATGAAATGTTCTCATGGTCATTTGAGTACCTGGCTCTCCTAAAGATTGCGCTGCAACAATACCAACAGCTTCACCTGGATTTATGTAATTGTTTTTATACATTAATTGTTCTAATTCATCTTTTATTTCTATTTTTATCTTCTTAACCATTTCATTTCACCTTAAATAATTTTCACAACTTTTTCATTCAACCAATTTCTCTAAATAATCTAAAGGCAATGCTCTGCCATAATCATATCCATGAGCACCATACATAAATTGGATTATTCTGTTACTTGAATCTCTTACACTTAAATCGTTTCTCACAACTAAATCCTGTAAAGCATTTATCAATCTTCTTTGCATATAACCTGATCTTGCTGTTCTAATTGCAGTATTAACTAATGACTCTCTTCCTCCTATAGAATGGAACCAATATTCAACTGGTGATTGACCTTTTTTGAATGAACTTAAAACAAATCCATGTGCTTCTCCACCAAAATCATCTTGCTTGAAGTGTATTAAAACTCGCTTTCTATAACCCCTTCTGATTCTCTTACCTCTTACTGCTTGTTGGCCAATTAAACCACTCATCTGGATAACGTTTAACATGCTACCCCTTGCACCTATCTTAGCCATTATTAAAGCCCTATTGTCACGAGGCAAAACCTTATGTAAATATTTGCCGATAGAATTTCTAACTTGTGATGTAATCTCCATTATTTTCTCTTCCAAGGTTGTCTTTGCAGTCAAACCAAAAC
>JAVZJF010000040.1:0-7632 GCA_038870935.1 Candidatus Anstonellales archaeon
TTAATTATTTAGAGCACATCCAAGAGGCTAAAGAAAGAGGGATGTCTATTCCTGAGATAAAAGAGCCGTTAATTACATTAAAAGGAGTTAATTCACTTATTGGGCATTTAGAAAAAATAACATTACCTAAATTCACAAACATAGTTGAGTTTGAAGGTGAATTTACTATTGTTATTGGAAGAACATGTAAAGAAGTTTCTGAAAAAGAGGCAGAAAAATATATTTTAGGCTATACATTAGCAAATGATTTAACTGCCAGAGATTTGCAGTTTATTGACGGTCAATGGGCAAGAAGCAAAAGTATAGACAATTTTTGTCCAATAGGTCCATGGCTAGAAACAGAGTTAGATCCATTTAGTGTAGAAATCAAAACTTATTTAAACTCAAACGAAGTTCAAAGTACTAATACTTCAAAGTTATTATTTAATCCTTATAAGATTGTTTCACACGTTTCAAAGTTTATTACATTGGTCCCAGGTGATGTTATCTTAACAGGAACACCAAGTGGAGTCAAAGCTCTGAGGCATGGAGATACAGTTGAAATTTTTGCTAAAGGCTTAGGTAAATTGTCTAATACTTTTAGTAAAGGTTTATGATGATATAATTATGTCATAATAATGCTAAATTAGAATTTCTTAGAAGTGATATTTGTGAAGTTTGATGATTGTGTAAGATTTTTCCAGCAAAAAAAATATAGTGAGTCTGCAAAATGTTTCGAGCAATTATTAAAATCAAATCCTGAGTCAGAAGAACTGAATTATAGTTTTGGAGTTGCGTTGTTTGAAAATGGAGAATTTTTTAGAGCTGCTAATTATTTTAAGAAAGCAAATGCTATAAAAGAAGATAGTTTGACTATATATTATATTGGATTATGTTATTTCAATTTGTTAGATTTTCAAACTGCTGAATATTTTTTTAAAAAAGCTATTGAAAAGAAGCATGATTTTGCTGAATCCTATTTTATGCTTAGCTTATGTGCTTTATACAATAAGGATGTTGAAACTTTCAACAAACAAATAAAAAGAGCTATATTATTTGATAAGAAAAAAACCAGGAATATAGCAATAAAATATCTTAATGTAATCGAGAATTCTAAAATCGATAAGAAATATTTGGATAATATGAGGTCTCTTTTAAAAGATGCCTTTAACTAGCTTATCTTTAATTGTGTTTTGCAATATAATTAGTGTTGTTCTAAATTAAATATAAGTTGATTTTATGAATCAGGAATCTCATAATAAAGAAGATTTATCAAATATCGATGATGAAATAATGCATTATATTAGAATGTCTTTTGATTCAAATCCTAAAAAGCGAATAGAAGCTGTAAACGGTTTAGCTAAGCATTCAAAAAACCCTAATGCTTTGTACATTTTATTAGAATTAACTCATGATTTAGACCATGAGGTAAGGACACTTGCCAGAGAAGCAATAGAAAAAGCCAAAGGAGAATACATAACAACTACAATAAAAGAATTAGATGAACAACTGTTCAATGCTTTGAAATCTACTAAAGAAGAAGAAAAAGAGTTAATCGAAAAAATAGAAGAATTTGAAGAAGAATTACTTTCTAGTGCAATTGAGCCAAAGGAAGCAATTGACATATTAAATGAACTTAAGATAAAGATTTTATCAGCAGATGATTTGTCCATACCTGCAAAAGAGGCAGATATTAATGAAGAAAAAGAAGTAAGGGATTATTTTGAAGGAATAAAAAATTTGGACATAGATTCTTTTACTGAAGAACAAATAGCTAAAATAGATTCAGTTACGTTAAGCATGGAAAAAAAGCCTATATATAAATATTTGTATAATTATATCGAGAATGCTAATCCTACTCAAAAACAATTAAAGAATGAAATTAAGAGGCTATTGAAAGAGTACGAGAGAGAATTGAAGTTTGCTGCTGATTTAGCATGGTATAGAATTAAGAAAAGTGAAAGGCAATTATCAATTGTACAATTAAGGGTTGGAATGAGACATGTAAATTTAGAAAACTTAGAAATAGTTGAAATATCTGAAACTAAACTTAAGATAAAAAGAAAAGCCATGTTTTGTAACATGCTAAAAGTTAAAGAAAAAGCAGATAAGAAATTAGTTGATTACGTTGAAGAAGGAAATGAAAGTAAATTAAAATCAGATAAAAAGGTAGATGAGAACATAGGATTTGTAATAGTTGAAAAGCATAGAACCGAAGGCTTGAAGATTGGAGATATTATAGATATTGAAAAAGGTAATGTAGTTTTGCATGAAGAAAAGATATGTGTTTTAGTAGGTAAAAACTCAAAACTTGTCATAAAGAGGTAAAATGAGATATATAAGGCCGCTAGTAAGGCCTATTGTAAGTGGTTTTTTGATGTTCTATTTACTACTAGTTTGTGTTTTATTTTGTTCAGAATTTTTTTCCAAGTAGTTTTTGCCATTAGTTTTTAGCCATACTTCTTTTGATTTGCAATCAAAAGTTAAGCACATATCATATGGTTTCTTTCCTTTTCTTACGATTCTAATTATTGGTGTTTTACAAAATTCACAAGTTTTATCAGTTTTTTCAATTCGTCCGTTTAGAGGTAAGCTATATGTTGCAGAGCATTTTGGATAATTGCTACAGCCAACAAATCTTCTTTTACTTTTCATAGAATATTTTACCATTAGAATACCTTCATTACATACATTACATTTTCCCAGAGAATTAGCTTCTTCTTCGGATTCGTTTATGCCTTTTGCGAGTTCTGTTCCTATTTCATGTTCATTTTTCTTAAATTCTGCCAAAATTTTGCTTAAGACTTCTTTGCCTTCTTCTATTATTTTTTTGGCATCGGATTTACCTTCTATGATTGCATCCATTTTTTCCTCAAATTCTCTGGTTAATTCAACATCAAGAATAAGTTTGGAGAATTTCATAAGAGTGTCATGTACTCGTAGACCTAACTTGGTTGGTTTAATATTTTTTCCATGTATATATCCTCTTTCGAATAAAGTTTCTACTATATTTGCTCTTGTTGCTTTAGTGCCTAAATTAAGTTTTTCCATTTGTGCTATCAAAGAGGCTTGAGTATATCTATTTGGCGGTTTTGTGAATTTTTCATTCATTTCGATTTTCTTAACTTCACATTGTTCAAGTTCTTTGAATTCGTCAATTTCTTGGTCATCAAATTGGACATAATCATAGATTTCATTCCATGCTTTATCTATTGTTATTATACCTTTAGCTACAAATTTATAGTCATTGATTTTAGCAATTATTGTTGTTCTATTTCTTACAGCAGGCTTAGCGAAGCAAGCCAAAAATCTTTTAACAATTAAATCATATAGCTTCATTTCATTTTCTGTCATTGTGCCAAAGTATCCTGTAGGATGTATTGCAGGATGTGCTGGATCATCTTTGTTTCCTTCAAAAGGTCTCAAATGTTTTGACATATCTAACTTTTTTACTAAATTGCTATATTGCTGTATTTTTTCTAGTTTATTAATTATACCTCTTAAGTTAAGTTTCTGTGGTAGTTTTTGTGACGAAGTTCTTGGATATGATATGTATGATTTTTCATAAAGCGATTGTGCTAATTCAAGAGTATAAGCAGGATTAAAGTTAAAGAGTTTATAGGCTTCAGTTTGAAGCGAAGTTAAATCAAAAGGAGGATACGGATTTTGATAGAAAGTAGTTGATTCTACTTTTTCTATTCTTGCAATTTTAGTATTTTTAAGCTTAGAGAAGATTTCAGTTGCTATTTTTTTGTCATCTATTCTTTCTTGTTCGTAAAAGAACTTAGTTTTTTTCAAAATAGCTGAAATTACATAATATGGTTTAGGTACAAAGTTTTCAATTTGCCTTTCTAATTCTACTATTAAATGTAATGTTGGTCCTTGGACTCTACCGATTGAGAAAATTTTATGCCAGTTCTTAGCAGTCTTAATAGCCTGCATTAAAGCTCTTGATAAATTTATTCCGTAGTACCAGTCTAATATATGCCTAGTTTCTCCAGCAATAGCATTATTGTAATCTAAATCACTCATGTTTTGATAAGCTTCTAATAGTTCTTCATTAGTTAGAGTAGAGAACTTCATTCTTTTTCCATCGTTTCTTTTGCAGCAAAATCGTATTACGTTATAGCCTATTAAACTTCCTTCGATGTCATAGTCACAGGCAGAAATGCATGTTTTAACCTTTTCACCTAATCTCTCAAACAGCTCGATATAGGGTCTCAAATAACTTAATTCTTTTTTACCGTTTTCATAAGACTTTTCCCAATAGACATCAAAAACAGGGTATATAAGATTTTTTACATCTGTTTTCAAGGTAAACAGATGACCCGCAGCAGGTGCAACATATATAATCTTATTCTCATTTTTACATATTATCTCGTAATAAGTCACTGTTTTATATTTAACGCTCTTGATTTTACCAAAATGTGAAAGAGCATTAGCAATTTTTTTAGCAACATTAGGTTTTTCACAGATTACTAGTTCTGACTGCGAAGTTTCAATATTATTTGCCATTGAATTTGATTAATTACCTATAAACTTTAAAAAAGCACATGTCATTTTTGCATTTAGTTGGTAAAAAATGATTATCAGCAGTTAAATTCTTTTTTGTATTCTTTTAACAATAATGAAAATAATTTTGGAACTTTAAGCATTTCTTCCTTAGGTCTTACATGAGATATCCTCATTTGGGTTCTTCCAGGATTATTTGATAAGTTTTTATCATAAAAGCCAATTAAAGGAGTTGTTAAAAGTGTTGTTTCTACACCATCAAACATTACTTTTCCTTTACTTGCACACCATAATACGAAATGATTAGAATCAAATTTCTCATTTACCAAATTTCGTACATCAACAACAGAATAAATACTTGCATCAGGTGCAGAAACAATTACTCGAGGTAATTGTTTTTTGAATTCTTCTGTGAAACTAACAATAATGTCTTTGTAATATTTTCTTTGTTTCTCAAACCAGTTTTTTAATTCTTCTTTACTGAGGTGAGCCAGAGCTCCAAATATCCATTGGCCTATGGCATTTGCACATAGATTTGATGAATATTCATATTCAAGTTTTTCAACAAGTTTTTTATTATCTGTTATGATTGCACCAATTCTTAAGCCACAAGCATTCCATACTTTTGATGCTGTTTCTATGCTAATTCTTCTTCCTTCAATTCCTTTTACAATACTATCATCTATTTTCCAAATACTAACTGATTTTTTTGGAACATAGTATAATTCTCTGTAGGCTTCATCACTAATTATCCACATGTCGTAATTGACGGCTAATTCACACAGCATTATCAATTCTTCTTCTTTGTATAAATGTCCAGCAGGATTATCATATGGAATTATTACCATTGCATTAGGCTCATGTTTCTTTATCACTTTTTCAATTTCTTCTTTGTCTGGAAAGCTATAACTTCCATCTGGATTTAAACTCCTTTGAATAGAAGTAGTTTTTCTCATTGTTCTATTTGCAAAGCCTCTATAATTTGTATAAGTGGGGTCAATTAATAGTATAGGTTTTTCTTTACCTTTAAAATTTCCAGTAGTGGCAATTATTGCCAATTCCATTGCTTCACTGCCACCGTTAGTTACTAACACATGTAAGTTTTTTGTGTTTACGTCACTAGCTCTCAGAACATTTAAAAAAGCGTTTTTTGTCTCTTCGTATCCTGTTATGGGCGTATATTCAACAACTCCATCTTTAAATGGTGAATTTTTTTGCCTTAATGTTTCCATCCTCTCAATCATTTTAGGATGCATAGGTAAAGATACGTTTCCTATAGAGACATTTAATACTTTTATTTTATCTTTATCCTCTCTTTTTGCAAAGGCAATTTGCGCTTCCCTTACGGCCGAAGGTTTCCTCATTTCTATATAGTCATTGAAAGCAGGCATAATATCAACCTTTTTTATGTGCTTTTTTTGAAATAAATAAATAAAAAAGAAAAAATAGCCCTAGACGGATTCGAACCGCCGTCTCGTGGTCCAGAGCCACGCATCCTTGACCGCTAGACGATAGGGCTATAGTGCTGTTAAAATATTTACAATAACATTCGCACTACTATTATTTTAAAAAATTATTCATAAAATATTATCATAATTTCAATTTCATGTCATAAAAGAATTTTTAGGTAATAGAAATGGCAAGAAGATATAGTCCAATGGGAATGGCGGGTATAATGGGAATTACTCCAGAATTATCTGCCAGTAGCATTAAATTGGACCCAAAAAAAGTTTTGATAGGAATAACAGTAAGTGTAATAATAATAAAAATAGTTTCAACAATTCTTACATTTTCTTCTTAAAAAATCTATAGTTTTAATCTTAGTCTTAAGAGCTTTTATTTTCCTCTTTCGATATTAATTTAGCGTTAACTACTCCGTCTTGGCCTACTCTATTCAAAACTACGGCTGGACCTAATTCAGTAACAATCTCAGCGCCTTTAATGATTATGTTTGCTCTTGCATAGTGCCTATTAGCAGGAGTATTACTAACGCTTAATATTTTGGCTTTCTTGTATTTGCCATCAGGCATCAAAACGTTTGCATGGGATGCATACTTTAATTTAAGTTTGTAATTTCCTCCTTTTACTCTTACTAATTCTCTTTTATCACGTTGAGCAACTTTAGTGGCTGTAAAAGCTCTACCTATTAATGCTTTCTTTTTGTCAGAAGCCTTGTTCTTCTTCTTTCCACTGCCTCTTTTTGTTGTTGGAGAATTTCCGTGATAGTTTTCCATAATTATCACTCAAACTAAATTATGTAGCGTTTATTATACATGCTTTTTAATAGCAATCATTTAAAATTTTTTGTTTCTCAGAGCAGTTTTAAATTGCCTGTATATAAATCAATTATCTCTTCTTCCCAAGGACCTATACCTAAACAAGTTATAGTATTTTCAGGTACTTGTGTTTTTCCTGCATCTGTTATCAATGCACATGGTAACTTATCTTTAACTTTTTCATATAGTTCTAGTAATTCTTTTTCACTATCAACCTTTAAAACAACTTTTTCCATGCCTTGTCTTTCCCACATATCAACAATTGCTTTTCGCATGTTTAAACAAACTTTGTATGAAGCTAAACTTGCATGTGCCACTTGTGCAGCTAATTTTCCTTTACCTAATTTTAAATCATTTCTAACAACAATCACTTGCTTGATATTTTTTTTATGAAAGAACATGCCTTTCACTTTTACTATCAATGTTAGCTTCAATGTCATTAATAATAACATTTGTATTTGAATATTAATGTATGCTTTCTGAATTAAAAGAAATTTTAGACAAGTTACGTGAGAGACAAGAATTAAGGAATTCTATTATTCTTGAACTATTAAATTCTAACATTGAAATAGAAGGAATGAAAGAGAAAGAATTTCTCTATAATGTTTCAAAGGCAGAATTAAATTATGTAATAGCAGGAATAGACTCTTCTTTCTTATGGCAAGAGTTTATGACAGCTGATATCCTAATTTTAAGAGGCTTTGCCTCAATTATAGAGTATTCAAATAACAAAAAACTAAGGAGTTATTATTATCCACAAAAACTTGAAAGCAGAATCATTCTTGAAGAAGGATTGGATATACATGAATTAAATTGTTTTAAATCTTTGAACAGAATCAACTTGGAATTTGAATACTCTATAATT
>JAVZJF010000041.1:0-7631 GCA_038870935.1 Candidatus Anstonellales archaeon
TAGATAATAATATTAATATAGATAATAATATTAATAATAATAAAGATAGCAACGAAGTTGCTCTTCTTAGAAATTATTTTATTAAAAGATGTAAAGAACTTAAGGGATTTGAGCCAGAGGTAGCTTTTGCAAAAGAAGGGAAACTTCTAAAAGATAAACTTAAAAGATATTCAGTAGACCAATTAAAAGATTTAATAGATAAATTCTTAAATTCTAAAACAGGAGAAGATTTAGGTTATTCATTAAGTGTTTGTTTATCAACTTCAGTTATTAATCAATGGTTAGCTAAAACTTTAGAAAAACCAGTTATTCGTAAACCCTATTATAAGGGCAATCCCATGCGAAAGAATTTTGGAAGATGGGAGGTATTAGTAAATGGTGAGTGGCGTATATTTGCTGGATCAGAGAAGGATATTGTTTATAAAGAATATAAAGACGAATTAAAATTTTAAAAAAGGGAAAAAGTTATCCACATTTAGGACTTGACTTTTAAAAAGAATGTATGCTATAATTAAATAACAAAATATGAATACTAAATCTAAGTTTCAATTTCCATTTCGTAAAAGTATAAAAAATATATTGATGACCAAATAAATGAAATATCAATTATTCTTTTTCATTCCTTATATGCACTTCTTCAAGTAGTACAACAGGAAGAACAACAAGAGCAATTTCAAAAAATCAACCAAACAATACAGATTTTAAAACAACAAATGGAATATTTTACATCATTGATTAACGAAATAAAAAAAGCACAAAGGTCGAACTCAAAACAATTAAAATCTAAAAAATAACTAAAAATAATATGTTTGTTAAAATTACAAAAATATCATCAAATAATTATTGGTCTCCTACTGAAGAGGGAGAAGAATTAGTAGGGGTTTTGAAAAATGTTTTATATAATCAAGGCCCCAGAAAAAACTCTACTCTTTATCAGATTGAAACCGATGAAGGAATCAAACAGGTTTGGGGAAGTTTAATATTAGATGATTTATTAAAAGAAGTAGCAATAGGCACTTTAATTAAAATTGTATATAAGGGAAAATCTACTTCTGCTCACGGTGTAGAGTTTAAGAAATGGGAAGTGTATAAAGATGAAGATACTTCGCAGACATCACAAGAGGAAAATTTCCCTGATTTTTCCGATGATGAAATATTATCGTCTAATTAATTTTTAAATTTTATTATTTTTATTATGATAGAGGCACGTATTGTTAAACCATTAAGCAAAAAGGAAATAACTAATCCTCATTTTCATTCTATTATGAAAGGGTGTAAAATTGTTAAAAGATGGTTAAAAAATAATAGCAAAGGTAGTCACGGATTATCAGAAGTTGGATATTGTCAAACCCATAAAGTTAATATATGTCATTGTGGATGGGAATGGCATTGGCATTATGGTAAATATCATCCTCCTCTTCACGATAATCAAATTACTTACTCTATTCTTAAAACAAAACCAACATGATTAAACCATTAATATCTTTTCATGCTAACTTTAATAAAGTGTCAGGACCATTAGTTACAGGAGAAAGTAAAGTGGTTTTTGATGTTCCAGAGCTATTTGAAAATGAAATTGAAGGAATTGTTAGATTATTAAAAAAACAAAATCTTTTAATTGTTATTTATAATTCTAATGATTATGTGGAAGAAAATACAGCGAAAACAGAAAATGAATAATAAAGATAAAGAATTGTGTCGTAAAAACCTTTATGTTTATAGCAATGTTTTATTGGCACGATTACATATAGATAATAAACTTAAACAAAATATGTTATTTGAGATGTTCGGAAAATGGTCCAGAAAACAATTAACATTAGATGAATTAGAACAATTTATTACTCGTCTTGAACTAATGGATAATTCCCAAGCACCCTATACTGATAATACTAATTAATATAAATAATTTTTACTAATCAAAAGTTTTATAAAAAATAATATTTTTACTAAATTAATAACATTATGAATAAAATAAAAACATTTATACAATATATACAAATAATTTTAAAACGGATTTCTAGGTCGGGGAAATTCAAATAGTACCTTAAAAACATGATAGAGGAACTTAAAAAATATATCATTGAACATCCACCGAAAGAAAAAGGGGATTATTACGAAATTGCCAAGAAGTTTAATTGTAATCCCGAAAAAGTAAGATGGCATTGTCGTAAATTAGGATTAACTCTTAACCATAATCCAAAGGAGGTGATTAAAATGGTTAGGAAGTATGTCGGCGAAGAGCAACGAGAAGTCGTTGCAGAAACAAGTTGGAAAGCACTAGAGCAAGATAAATCTTACAAACTTGACTTAACTCCTTTTTATGGAAAAACCTTAAAGTTTGGGGTGATATCAGATACTCATCTTTGTTCCAAACACCAGCAAATTACCGAGCTTCGCACTGCTTACAAGGTTTTTGATAAAGAAAAAGTTGAATTCGTGGTTCACGCTGGCGATGTTTCTGAAGGAAATGGTAACCATTATCCGGGTCAAATCCAAGAGTTGTTTCTTTACACTTTTGACGACCAAGTACGATATATGGTTACAGAACTCCCAACGCTTAAAAGCGGAAAACCTACTTACTTTATCACAGGAGACCACGATTTAGATTGGTATAAAATGGGAGGCAGAGACATTGGTGAAGCAATCCACGATAAAAGACCTGATTGGGTTTATTGCGGGCAAGTAGGGGCTTATCTAACAATGAATGGGGGCAGAAAATTCATCTACTTACATCATCCACGAGGGGGTTCGGCTTATGCTAAATCCTACAAAGCCCAGAAATGGATTGAAGCAGTTTCACCCGATAATAAACCTCAAATTTACATCAACGGACATTTTCATTCCGTTTGTATGTATGGATTTTTTAGAAATGTTCATTGGTTATCTACTGGTTGTCTACAATCCCAAACTCCATTTTTAACCGCACAGGGAACAGAAGTGGTTAATGCTTTCTGTGTAGTGACTCTTCATTTAGATGAGAAAGGTAGTATCACCAAATTTCTTCCTGATTATCATTATCTCTATATTCCTCGTAAAAATGATTATCCTCATTTTAAGTTTCAAAAAATAACCGAGTCTAATGAAATAGAAATACTTTAGGAAGTAATGTTTCATCTGTAGAAAACCTGCTACTCATTATTACTACTTAATTCCTCGTTGTATCGGTGGCTCAAATGATAAACATAATTTAGTTCCTTTATGCTATGTAATGAGTATGAGAAAAAAATTCATACTCTCATTGATCCGATAATCTTATACTTACGGGTTAAAAAGTAAAGGAGTTCCGCTGGACTCTCCTTAAAAGTCCAGTATTCCTTCTTATGCTAACTTATGCGAAAACTTAAATTTCCAATTATTTATGTAGAATATCTTGATCATTCTTGGCTTGATGGAAAAACCGCAAAAGATATTAAAAAATCAAAAGCTCCAATTATTAAAGAGGTTGGATTTTTGTTAGGTGAAGATAAAACAGGAATTAAGTTTTGTAAAACTATAATGAAATTAAGAGAACCACAAGATAAGTCAATTTCTTTTGAAGACGCTACTCTTATTTTAAAATCAAACATTATTAAAATAATTAAATTTAAAGAAATATAAAACTATGCCTTATTATAATTTATATATTCCTACCGATAACGGCGATTATTACGATGAAGTAGAAGCCTCAAATAAAGAAGAGGCGATTGAAAAATTTCTGAAGAGAATGCCCAAAAACGACAAAGATAGTTGGTCAGAAGATTTTATATCGCAGTTTATAGAAGAAATACCTTTTGAAGAATAATTAAAAATAAATTAAATTTATGAAAAAACTTCGCATTTTATTTGCTTATCATAAGTCAGTAGAAAATTATAAATCTCAATTAGATGATGAAATTCAACTATCGCAAGATTGGTGGAATAAAATAGGGGTAGCAACAGAAATTACTAAACGAGATTTTGATTTACCTTTATCTTATCAATCTTTTAATAATAGTGCTTTTAAAGCATTATCTACTGACTGCCAGAAACAAATAGCAGGCAAGGTAGCCGACCCGGGCGAATTTCATATCATTTATATTGTCTGGCAACCAACTGAACCTGGTAGTGCTGATGTATTTACTACTTATCCTTGGTATAAAGCAAATGGCTCAGTTATAATCTGTCTTCCTTTAACAGAAGAAGATGCTAAAAGGACTGACCAATGGATGTGGAGAGCAATAACTCATGAGAGTGTGCACGCCTTCTTTGCTCTACTTAATCTTAATTCTGGGATGAAGTTATTAGACATTCAAGATACTACTTATCAGGAATACAGAAAAATTCATCCTAATCCCACTGAAGAAGAATTAACTAACTTATCAGAAAATATTTTTGATACTTGGATTAAACCGCATTTAGATAAACTCTATAATGAACCAATAGAATTCCAACAAGCGACAATTTTAAAACAACTTATTAGTTTATGTACTGCTTTAATAGGATTTTTAACTGCTCCTAACACTAAAAAATCTGTTATTCAAAGATTAGCCGAGGCAATTGCTCAATTTGAAGGATTTTACAAAGAAGGAACAGTGGCTAATAGAAATAACAATCCCGGCAATTTAGTTTACTCGCCTTACCAGTCAGGACAGAAAGACGGCTTTGCTTATTTTAAAGATACACAAACTGGCTGGCAGGCATTATACTATCAATTAGGACTAATTTTTAACGGACAAAGCAAGTATTATAGACCTGATATGACGATAACGGAATTTGTAAATACTTGGGCATCCAGTTCCCCTTATCCTGAAAGAGTTTCTTATGCTAAATATGTGGCTTCCACTTTTGGGGTAGATATAAATACAAAGTTAAATGAGTTAAAATAATAAATGGATTGGATAATATCAACTGGAAGGAACATTAAATGTAACCTTTGGTTCAAGAAGATATTTTAACAAAGTGGCAATATAGCAACACAAATATGATACCTAATATGGCATACGATAAAAATACATTTATACCATCATATGACTAAAAAAGAAATTTTATCAGAAAAACCAAAAATAGAAATTATTAACGATGATTGTTTAGAATACCTAAAACAACTGCCAGAAAATTCTATTGAATGTATTATTACTGACCCTCCTGCTGGAATTGGGTTTATGGGTAAAGAATGGGATAGTTTTGGCAAAGGATTATTAGCAAGAGAAAAATTTATTGGTTGGCTTGAAATGGTGGCAAAAGAATGTTTAAGGGTTATGAAGCCAGGTGCTCACGCGCTTGTCTGGGCTTTACCCCGAACTTCACACTGGACGGCTACTGCTTGGGAAAATGCAGGGTTTGAAGTTAGAGATAGAATTATTTACTGTTTTGGTTCTGGATTTCCTAAAAGTTTGAATATAGGCAAGGCGGTGGATAAGTTGTTGGGGAATGAAAGAAAGGTTATTGGTAAGAAAAAGGCTGGTATGGGAAGCGGAAAAACTTTCGGTATGCTACAAACAGAGGGGTATAACTATCTTGCTCCTAAAGAGGTTCTTTTAGATATTGGTTTCTCCGAATGGGAAGGTTGGGGAACAGGACTTAAACCAGCAGTAGAGGACTGGTGGCTATTAAGAAAACCTTTAGAGAAAGGATTAAATGTTGCTGAAAATGTTTTGAAGTGGGGGACAGGGGGGTTAAATATAGATGCGTGTAGAGTGGAATATATAAATGAAGAAGATAAAAAATATAATACTGAAGGATTAGAACGATTTCCTAAAACTTTTGCTAATACCTCTGTTAAAATGATGGCGAGCAAAGAGCATATTCCTAATATAAAAGACACGATAAAAGGTCGTTTCCCTTCCCATCTCATCATAGATGATAGCGAAGAAGTAAAGAGTTTGTTTCCGTACTCAAAATCTGGGGCAAGAAAAATATCAGACCATAAAGAATATAATGCTTCGTCATACAAGTTTGGAGGGCGATATTCTTACGATGCTCCATCAGAAGAAGGTTCTGCTTCTCGCTTTTTTTATTGTGTCAAAGCATCAAGAAAGGAAAAGGATATGGGGTTAGATGGAATGGAAGTGAAAATAAATAAAATAATTCACAATAGAAGGTGTAAAATTTGTGGACATCAAGAAATTTCTGGTAGTCCTTGTAAATGTAAAAATCCAGAATGGGAAGTGTTAAAACAAGAAAGAACTGCCTACAATTATCATCCAACAGTCAAACCTATTAAACTAATGGAATATCTTGTTAAACTTATATGTCCGCCTAATGGAACAGTATTAGACCCTTTTATGGGTTCTGGCTCAACTGGAATTGCTTGCGCTAATTTAAACAAGAATTTTATTGGTATTGAGATAGATAAAGATTATTACGAGATTGCTAAAAAAAGAATACAATTTGCTTTATCTCAAAAGAAATTATTTTAATAATGATAACAATATGACTAAAACTCCTCAATGGCTACAAGATTTCAATAAACTTTTATTAAATGTCGGGCTTCGTGATTACGATAAACGGCAGAAAGTAATCAAGGCGGTTTTGAATATCTTAAAATCTTTCAAGAAAAAATGGGAAGAAAAGCAAAAACAAAAACAATCAACTCTTCTCTAAGCACATTAAAGAAGAAAGTATGGAAAGAGTTTTCAAAATATATTCGCCAGAAATATGCGGATATAAATGGTAATGTTCGTTGTTATACCTGTGGACAAATAATGCCTTGGCAGGAAAGTCAGTGCGGGCATGGTATAAGCGGTAGGGGAAATGCCATTTTATTTGATGAAGAATTGTGTCGTCCTCAATGTAAGCGATGTAATATTTTCCTTTATGGTAACCTTGATGTCTTTCATACTAAATTAATTAAAGAAAAAGGGATAAAATGGTTTGAAGAAAAACTAAAACTAAAACATACAATTAAACAATTTACCCGTCAAGAGTTGGAAACATTATTAGATAGATATAAAGAATTAAATAAAAAAATGTAATGAGGAAAGAAATAAAGGAAGAAAAACGACAAACAGTAAAAGTATTATTAATATTATTAAAATTATTTAAATATAATTTTTAAAAATATGAAAGACCCGCGATTTCGTTTTAAAAAAAAATTTGGGATAGACCCTTTAGCAGTATTAAATTATTTCTTTGTAGAAAGTGTAAAGTTTAGGTATAAAAAGAATTATTATGGTGTATATAAACGCCTTTGGTTATATGTTAAAAATACTTATGGTGTAAATATATCTTATTATCAACTATTAAGATTTATTCACTCTTATCAAAAATTTATGCAATGGATTTCAAAAGGAAAACCGGTTGATCTTTATGTTAAATAATATTAAATAAAAATAGGGCTTACAAGCCCTATTTTTTATTTTTAGGAGGTAATCTTAAACCTCGCTTAATAGATGTTTTCCAATGGGTATAATTATCATATTTTTCTAATATCATTTGTTTAGCAACCCATTTCTGTAAATCAGTATCCATTATATTATCTAACCAATCTACATCTTCCCAATCTTTACTTTCAGGGATGTATTTAGAAACATATTGTTTAAAAGTGGGAAGTTGAAAGCAAAGTCCACCATAAGATTTTAATCCATTGCTATCATATATTCCTTCTGGCGGACAATTTTCATATTTTTCCAATTCATTAAGCCATATATCTAATTCATCTTGATTATGTGCAA
>JAVZJF010000042.1:0-7571 GCA_038870935.1 Candidatus Anstonellales archaeon
GGTTTATTTGCAATAGGAATAAGCTGCTTAGGACCACTAAAAGTTAATGGTCTAAGTCTAGTACCTGCACCACCATGTAAAATAATACCTTTCATGACGAAACTTTCTAATACCTTTCTTAAAAATCTTTAAAGCACAATCCTTAGTTTATCAAATTTATCTTTCTTTAATTCACTTATGCTGTGATTTCATTAACAACCAGCCTCTGTATTATATGGCACTTTCAAGCAAGGTATCATATATAGATCATGAAGTCTCCTTCCTATACTCTTAATAGCATTTGACCGGCTCCTTCTAAATTACGAATATAATACCATAAAGACTTATATTTCTTAATATTTAATATGGTGTTTAATTTCAAATCCATACTTCCAATCATAATTCCTCCGGCATCATTCCGTGAGTCTGTTAATATGAGTCTATATTTACATCGGCTAAAAACATCATGGTAGTACCTTCTATTGGCATCGTGTAAAATAATAACTCCATTATTACTTAATAATTCTAAGGCCTTAAGAAAACAATACTTTCGCGCCCTCCCGTCAATTATTATGAGATCAAATTTTCCAAATTGACATGGGAACTCTACGTAATCTTTTAAATCATATATATCACCATCACCATACTCATCTGACCAGGGTGAGTTATTTGGTAGTACGAGATGTATTTTCACGTTCGGATTTTGATTCAGTACCTTAATTTTTTTAAACCATTTTATATCATGTTCAATTGATATCCATAATGAATGCTTAGGTAAATATTTTGGAAAATAAAGTGTACTGTAGCCTGTTCCCCATTCTAAAACCTTTTTAGGATTTAATGCTAAGATTACTTCTTTAATGATGTCCATCTCTCTATATTTCATCAAAGGTTTTATCAACTCCTTTTGGAAAATTTTAGTTAACAAAATATCTCTCCATTCATAAAGTACATATTTAAAAATATCTCCTATTACAGTCATTTGATTTTTATGTTAAGCTGTTAAAAGCAATTAGTTAATTCTAATGTCTTTTTTAAAGTTTTTATCCTATGAATCTAAAATAGGCTCCAGTTCCACTTATTAGCATTTAATACTAGAAAGAGTTTTTCCTTTAATTTATAGACAATATCATTGAATGTTCTACATAAATATATGAGAACATTAAAGATCTTTATCTTCCAATAGATTCTAAGCATTTCCATGTAAAAATACTTTTATCAAAGAGCTCTTTATAAAAGTATTAATAGAGCTTTCATGTTAACCTTAATCTTTCATCTATTACTCATTGAAAAATTTTTCTCATAATTTTTAACCAACGATCAGAAATTATAGAAACATCATATTTCTTTATTGCTTCTTCCCTAGCTTTTATACTCATTCTTTTACGTAGAGCGTGATCTTGTATCAACAACATGATAGCTTCCCTAAGAGCCTTAATATCACGCCTTGGAATAATAAAACCAGTCACACCATTTTTTATTATTTCTCTTGGACCTACGGTATCTGTTGCTATAACAGGCAATCCACAGGCCATAGCCTCTATTAATACTATACCAAAAAGCTCATTTGAGATTGTTGGAAGAACAAGTATATCTGCACTTTGGTAAATCTTCGCAAGAATCTTTTGATCGTCTATATATCCAAAATATTTAACTGGATACTTCTGTTCTAAAGCTTCAATAAATGATCTAAGCTTACCATCACCAACAAACCAAAATTCTGTATTTTTCCATTGCATTCCAGTTATAACTTTTATGAGATACCCTATCCCTTTTTCCGGTACCAATCTCCCTACATATAAAATATGAACTTTATTATTACTCTTTGTTGCTTCCAGGGGTTTAAAAATTTCAGTATTAACTGAATGTGGAATGTGGAATGCATTGATACCTATTTTTTCTAAACTATGTTTAGCGTATTTTGTTACAGTTACTACCATCAAATCTCGCAAAAACTCCTTCCAAAGACGTTTTATTCCTAGGAGGATACTTTTTTTCGGGCCAATATCCTTATCCCAGAAGGGCCACGAGGTATGATATATTAAGTTATTCTTCTTTTTTAATTGAAGAAGATAAGTCACAATAGCATCATATGGTGCTGCACCAACGACAATATTATCATTTGCATGCAAAAGCAATTTAGATAAACCAACTAATTCTTTAGGTATCGATCTAAATTCGTATAAAAATAGATAAGGAATGCTAAACTTAACTATATTTATCTTTTTCAATAAGCCCCTTTCTTTAAGATGGAATAAAGCCTCATAATGTCGCTTTGGGCCATATTCATGCAGTATTGTAATTCTCTCGATCATTTTTTTATTTCGAGAATGTACGCAACTCTAACTCATAATCTTTAACTGGAATGATTTGTGTTGCGGTTGGAAAAGAAATTAATTTGCACTGGCATCTTCTCTTTAATTGTTCAAGTGATATAAGAAAGCTTAATGGTTTGTCTACGTAAGCTGGATAAATGTTTGGTATAAAACTTTTACTTATATTGCAGCATAAAAAGGTAGGACATGAAGACTTAATTCTAAGACGAATATATAAGTATTTATAACCAGACTTCTGTAGAGCATTAATATTTATTGATAAATTTACCATAGGAACTTTATTAGCATCAATAAATTTAATGACACCAATAACAGGTATTCCAAGATCCTTTGCTTCACTTTCAGATTCAAGAATCATCAACTTAAGATCTTGAAACCCTGATTGTAACTTCAGTAATTCTATATAGTATTCAGGTGCTAATGCAGGATGAGCCACAGGACCTATTATTGCAGCCTTTTTTACGTTATAACTTTTTGGTTCAGAAATAATGTATATGTTAACTTTTTTATTTTCTTTTACAATTATTTCCTTCCTTGGCGATAATATGTTCTTTAGCACATCATAAGAGTCTTCTGCTATTATTATATCCGGTACAAATGAATGTATACGTCTAATATAGATTGGTATTTTTTCATCATTAACAGTAGTTGGGTTTAGAAAAATGTGTCCAATATGTAATCCGATGATATCTTTAGTCATTATTGCCATATCTGAGTATGTAGTATGCACAAAAGGTGTAGGGGAAAGGTCTAGTTCTGTAACCTCTGATAAGACATGATTAGTAATGTTTGCTGTACCTGCAACACTGTTAGCCCATGGGTTTCTATAATAGTAACCCCAGTAAAACACATAGAACGTTGCATTAATTAGAGACAATAATAATGTTGGAATAATAAGTTTCCATATACTCTTTTTAATAAATTTTATATTCGTGAAAAAATATACAAAAGACATTATTACACTTATCACACAACCTGGCATCATTAGATTTCTAATCGTAACTGACAGATACCTAGCAATGTCTGAAAAAGCTGTAAAAAAATTCTCATAAATAGATAAGTTATATAAACTCAAACTTAAGATTATTATCATACTTGGGAAAGTTAAGAATTGTAAAATTCTTAAGCGTGCACTTTTCTTCAGAAAGAATGATAAAACAGTAAGCAGTGGTATTGGATAATAAACCAAGAAGAATGAAGAGTCATAATTAGCAAGAACAAGAATACTTAATAAAGTTAGTACATAATAGAAGATCTCTCTCGGTAACTTTACCTTAGTTTTATCGTATTCTATTTCACTATTGCTCTCTCTCTGTGGTAGGGATAACAGAGCAAAAATTACAGATGGTAATGTTGTAACACTTAGAAATATTGCAAGATTTAATATTATTAAGTAAATTATTGTAGTATCTTTTATCCATATAAAGGAAACTTGAGAGAAACTAAAGAGCAAACCAGAAATGGTATAGAGAAGAGTTAGAAAAAGGGAAAGAGGTATCCATTCAGTTATAATAAACTTTTTTAAATAAACGGTTTGTTTAAGGAACACATTCAGAAATTCGGTAAGTAATATTGCTATAATACTGTTTTGTAAGTGCGATAAAAAGGCTAGCATATATACAAAGGATATAAAAATGTTATGTGTGAATTTATCTCTTTTACCAATTATTAGTGTACTAAGAGGTAGTAAGACAGCTATGTTTTTCATTAGATTTGGATCAAAACTTGCCATTCTTCCTAAATGGCTTATTTTTAAGTCTTTAAAGATTATAGTATTAACTTTAGTTGGCTCTGTAAATAATATTGGCAGGAGATATGCCGTAATGATGCTTGGAGTAAAAAGGATTATGAAGGTGAAAAGATAGTTAAGTATAAAATGCTTAGAAAGGTTTAAGGAGATTTTTTTAAGCAACATTAATATGATTAAAGTCAGTAAATACAAAGACAGCCCTATAAATAACCAATACACTGTTATGATAGATATATTAAGTATTCTTGAGATAGCTACAATAGCTGTTGCCGGCAAAACAATTATACCATTAGGTACGATAAGAGCTGTACCAAGATATCTAATATCATCCACTAATGGAAGTTGAGAGAATAACATAAGACTAAAAATAGGAACTAAAATTATTAGGCATGCAAAAAAATCTTTGAATATAAAATCGGCTTTATTAAAGAAAGCGTGCATTTTTAACCATGATAATCCTATGAACACTATAAGTAAACTTACTAAAGTAACAATATCGTTATAAATTTCTACAATACCATTAATAGCAACAACTAAGCTAATATAAGAAGCACATAATGAGGATATCAAAAATAGGAGTAGATAAATGAAAATATCATAAGCATAATTATTAAGTAAAGTCATATTTACTCTAATCTTAATTTTAATATGGTTTTAGTCTTTTTTTTATGATACTTTCTGATAAACGGTCCTTTAATGATCAAATAAAGATAACTATAGAATAAGCCAATAAAGGACAGAATAATACTTCTCGCAGTGAAAGCAATACGCTGTTTAATAATTCCCTGATTTAAAGAATCTCTTTTAATGCGGGATTTATCCAGCCAATAAGAAGTCTTACATAATAATCTTGCTAATCCTTCACGAACTCTATTTAGTTGTTTCATTGTATCGTTTAAAATGAAAAAGGCACACTCCTTACTGGAAAAGTTTTTCAACACAAAAAGAACTCTATTGCGTTCAAGTAATAATCTCTTGAATGCTTCTCTTTTTCCAGCAGAACCACCCTCATAGTGATAAATGATCGCTGTTGGAACATAGACTACTCTATACCCAGCTTTTTTAGCTCTATAGCAATAATCAACATCTTCCCAATAAAGAAAATAATCAACATCTAGTAGACCTATTTTCTCTATAATTTTGCGGTTTATCATCATAGCAACCCCTGAGACATAATCAACATCTTTTATTTCATTATACTGACCATGATCTTTTTCGAAAGCCCCGGTATGTGGTAAGGTATCTGAGTAAATGTTTAACTTACCACCCGCATGTTGAATTATTTTTGTACCTAAGTAATAAACTTTACAGCCGAGAATACCAATGCTTTGGTCACTTTCCGCAACTTTAACAAGTTCTGAAATCCAAGAAGGATTAACTATTGTATCGTTGTTTAACAGAACGATATAGTCACCTTTTGAAACTTTTATTCCAAGATTATTACCAGCCGAATAGCCAATGTTATATGGAATTCTAATTAATTTTACCTTTGATTCATATTGTTTAATTATTTCGTAACTATTATCGGTACTTCCATTATCTATAACAATAATTTCTAATCTTGGATAAGTTGTATCTAAAACAGAAGATAAACATCTTTTAATAAATTTTTCACCATTATAATTTAAAATGATTATCGAAACTAAAGGCATCATAAGGTTGGCTCCTTACAATTTCTCATGAACATATGTTCTTATTCTTATATATTTGTATGTATGTGTTTATTCTAAGCATTTTCAACATTCTAAAAAACATCCGCTAATATACATATTATGACCATGTTCAAACACCTTTTGAGCTGGTCTATTATAAAAATGAGTGAGTTAATGGAAAAGCACCCATTCTAGATTTTTTATTCGATTAGCAATTGCTTGTAGAGTTTCTCAAACTCATCTATCCAAGAATCTATGTTATATTCCTTAATAAGTTTCTTATAGCCATCCATTCCAAGTTTTTCAGCTAATTTAGTATTATTTATAGTGAGTAAAATGTATTTTGCCCACTCTTTTGGGTTAAAAGGATCAGCAACAAATCCGTTTTTATAATGTGTTACTATTTGATTAAGTGGAGGGACATTTGCAACTATTATAGGCTTTTTATATGCCCATGCTTCAAGTATGACCATTCCAAAACCTTCAAATAAACTTGGAAGAACTAAAACTGAAGCTTTCCTCAAGATTTCTCTCTTCTCCTCATGAGAAACATATCCTCTGAACTCAACTTTATCTAAGATACTAAGATTGTTAGCCAGTTTTTGCCAATACTCTCTCATAGGGCCATCACCTATAACTATAAACTTAAAATTGTGATTAAAAATACATGAAAGCGCCTCTAATACTACTTCTAGATTTTTGTAGAATACTAGCCTTCCTATAAATACCACTTCGTTTCTATATTCAACGTTATCATTACCAGCATAGAATTTTAGATTTAAAGCATTTGGAATGACATAAATTTTCTTATTTCCATATTTAAGTTGCAATATGTCATTTTTACTAGTTTCGCTAACAGTATGAATGTTCTCAGAGATCTTTATGGTTAACAATTCGAAAATATGTCCTATTAATGCTTTCACCATCGATAATCTACCAAACTGTTTCATCCATTTTTTCCAAAACTCTCCCTTATAAGTTAAAGTAGTATCGTGTATCGTCACTAATAATGGTCGTCTTGTAATTTTAGATAGTAACCATCCTGCGAGAATCGGCGAGTAATTATTAGCATGTATTAAGTTTATTGATTCTTTACGAATTATTTTTATTCCATATCTTATTGCATTTATAACATAAAGTAAATTCTGAATTATACTTGCAGGTAAACCGCCTTTATGCTCTATAGGTGGATATATATCGTAAATAGTAATTTTTCCAAATCGACCAATGTTATCCTCGTCAGAGTTGAGTATTTTATGCTTAATCACATATATTTCATGTCCTCTATACATCAACCCATGCGCAAGCTGATAGAACATAACTTCACCTCCTCCTCTTGTAGGAGAGAGAAACTGAGCAAGCATTAATATCTTCATGTTTTCTCTGCTATTGTACTTAACATAAATACTTCCATGAATTTACGCATTGTAAATATGCACGCTCTTTATCTTCAAGTTTTGTTAAACCAAGCTTTACTGGATCTGCCCCTTCATCTAATGCTACTACATAATGCAATATTACTGATAGAGCATGAATACGTAAAGCATCCGTTTTCTCTAATACTATTTTTGGTCCTTCTATTATTATTTTATCTCCTACCTTATGAACTGGGCAATATCCTTTTATTTCAATAACTTCTATTTCAAGCATTTAAATCTTTATTTTTGTTCTCTTAATAAAGTTATTATCGTGAATAATATTATCGCTGTTGTAGCAAGTATTAACCCAAGTATTATTGCTGCTATTGATATTAACGCTATATTTGTTATTAATTGTTTTTGTTGCACATATATTTGTACTGCCCATATTCCAAAAGATAATCCTATTAATAATAATATTGCTCCTGGTATCCCA
>JAVZJF010000043.1:0-7546 GCA_038870935.1 Candidatus Anstonellales archaeon
TGTAAACGAAAGCCTTTCTTTGATATCACAAATACTCTTTGAACTTAATTTTACGACTTTAACGTTTTTGATAAAACTTCGTGTGATTAAAAAAGGTAAATCAAATTGCAATATATTGAAACCAACAACTAGAAGATTATTGTTAGAGTCTAATCTATCTTCAATAAACTTCCAAAAATTCTTTAACATCTCTTCTTCAGAACTATCCTTTTCTAAATAGATATACTTCTTAGTTCGTTCTAGAATCCCTAATGCTATTAACTTAGAATCAATAGGGTTAATTAACCTTAACTTATCCTCTTCTTCTAATCTTTCATACGTTTTATAATCAATAAGAGGAACTGTCTCAATATCTATGACTAAATAATCTACATCAAAATCAGACGAAAAATAATCCATTTAACCACAATTTAATATGAAATTTAAAAAATAAAAAAATTAGTGAATGCTCAAAATTAAATTTTTAAATCTAAGCATTCTTCATTTTTGTCTCGTAGACGTAACCGTCATTGCCTACGTAATACATGTAACCTTTTTTCTTCTCAATTTTCTCAGTACCAACTTTTGCTTTCTTGCCCTTTTTGTTGTGCTTCATTGGGCTCTTCCAAACATAACCGTCTTTACCTACGTAGTAAAGATATCCCTCTTCTCTCTCAATTTTCTCATTTGAGACCTTTTTTCCCATTTCTACCTCCCTCTATTGATATTTTGATAAGATATCAACGTTAAGACTAATAAAGCTTTCGCTTTTTACAGAGGAAATTTTAGAAAAGATTTAAAAAGATTGCTTTTTTTGCCAATACAACTTATATTCTTCTGATAAAAAAGTATTGCTTACCGCACTATAAACACTTAATCTATTGTTTAAATTATTCAAATCAAAAATTAATATAGGAATGCTTAGATTATTTTTACAAAATTCTCCTTCATGAATAGACAGTATATCTCTTATATCGCCTTCAGAAAATAAATACAACTTATTTTTCTCAAAATATATTAAAAAGTATGTGATGCTTTCAACAAAACTTACAAAGTCATAAATATTCTTAGCATTTTCATTGTCTTCATCTAAACAGAATTCCTCTATTTTTGCTCTTTTAAAAAAATAGAAATCAATGTTCTGCCTTAATAAATATTGCTGAAGTATGAATACTATTTCATTTTCTTTTAGTAACTTGTTCGTAAGCAAAAAATAAAGGTCAACATTGATACTCTCAGAAGTCTTTTTAATCAATTTACTCAACGAAAATGAATCCAATTGGTCAAACTCTCTTCCACTAAAGTTTTTTTTCAGATAATGATACATCTCTTTCATATTGAAATCAAATACTTTTATCTCAGCTAATAACTTAGAAATTTTAGATTCATCACGAAGATCATTAATGTTCAAATCATATTGTTTACCATTCAAATAAACTTTACGCCTATCATAAGGCACAAATGAATCAATTATTTTAGAATAACCTTTCAACAATTGCTTAATTTTAAAGTTTTTTGGAACATTTTTCTCAGTTTCTAACAAATAAGATTTTTTTCTTATATATTTTCTAGATAACTCCTGAATACCAAATTTGATACATTTGTCTCTATACAATTCTTTGAAACGCATACACAAATATATACTAATTGTAATTATAAATGTTTGGAAAAAGAGTTATTTTTATTATTTGCTCCTTATCATAACTTAAGTATATGGCACTTGCTCCCATCGTCTAGCCCGGTCAAGGACGCCGGCCTCTCAAGCCGGAAACACGGGTTCAAATCCCGTTGGGAGCGTCAAAGAAATTTTGTTAATTTATAATCTATGCCGGGGTGGCGGAACCTGGTAACGCGCCAGACTCGAACTCTTTTTAAAAATGATTACTCGATATTAATATGAGAGATCTGGTTCCTTTCAAAGGATTCAGGGTTCAAATCCCTGCCCCGGCGAAAAAAGATATTAAAGTGAATTTTATGAGAATATTGAATGCAGGCTGTGGAAGTGATCTGAGCTATGGCACAGACTTCGTAGATTTATATCCTTCATCTGAAAAAGTAATAAAAGTTGACCTTGATAACGACAGATTTCCATACCCAGACGAAACTTTTGACGAAGTATATTCTAAATGTGTTTTTGAACATTTAACAAATCCTGCCAATTTCATGAAAGAATCGTATAGAGTGCTTAAAAAAGGTGGCAGATTAGTAATAATAACTGATAATGCCACTTTTATAGGATGGTGGATCACATCACATAAATATGAACAAAGACATGGACAAGAAGATATGCACTTTGCACTTTTTACTCATTACCATCTAGAAAATTGGGCAAAAAAATTTAGTTTTAAAGTCAAAAAAGTTGAATATGTATCATACATTAACAATAATAACTTAAACTTAATATCATTACTAAAAATCGCTGCAAAAAAACTTGCATACTTAGTCCTTCCTAAGAAAATAAGTTGCACTAGGATAAAATTAGAGGCAATAAAATTTTGACACCTAATTTCAACTTATGTTGATTATCTATTTTAAAAGATTAATATAGATTTCAATAAACTTCCAAAAAGATAAGCCAAATGAGAATAAAATGATCGTCACAAAGAAAAGAATTAAGACTTTTTGAAAAATTAATGCTGTTTAAGATAGTTTATCAGATCATTTACAACTAAACTAAGATTAGTCTTTTTTTCTTGATAATTATAAACAACATTAATACTCTTTCGTGAATATTCTTCTCTTATTTTTTCATCTTGTAATAGATTGAAAACTAAGTTAACAATTTTCACTATATCTGAATAATCTACTACCAACAAGAAATCAACCTCTTTAACAATTTCAGAAATACCTGATTGTTCACTAACTATTGGAATAACACCAAAAAGCATTGTCTCCAAAGGCGTCAAAGGAAATGGATCTGCCCGTGAGACTTGAAGATTTATACAACAAGAATGAAAAAGACTGGCTAATTCTTCATTAGATATGAACCCTTTATAGATAACATTCTTTCTTTTAATTTTAAATTCAGGAAATTTTTCAATGTTAAATTTTCCAACAACATACAGTTCACAATCAATCTTTTCAGATATTTTGTCAAAGATTTTTAAAGTTATGTCTAAACCTTTAATGTGCCAATCATTAGTCACTACTGTAATAAATTTGTTATTCTTCTTTTGGAATTTTTTATTGTATTCTTCTGCCAATTTTATAATTTCTTCTCTTACAGATGGGTAATAAATCAAGACATGCCCAGTATATCCAATTTCTTTTAATGTATCAGAATAAAATTTACCAACACAAATTTGACAATCAACTAGTTTAACTAAAAAAATAAACAAATTTCTCAGTATAGTATTTTCACTCTTTACATATTTATAAAAAATTGGACTAGCGTTAATGTTGATTATTAATGGTTTTTTCCTCCAAAAAAACAATAATTTATTTAAAACTGGATAGTAAAAATTTGATTCACAAATATAAATATCTGCATAAGGCAAAAAAATAACTCCTTTAATTACCTTTAAAATTTTTATTGGCAAAGAATCTTCAAATGTTGCAGGCCTATATTTAATTACATTAACAGGAACATGCTTTCTAAGTTCATCTATTAAAATCGTATGAGCATAATGGAAACCTGTACCTAAAAACAAAATTTGTTTAGAATTCTGAGTAATCTGAATTTGTTTTTTGAATTTAGGTAAGCTTGAAATTATTGAAATACCTTTGCTTAAAATTAGATTAGATAATTTGATGTCGTTTTGGTTGTATATTTTAAATAATAAACCTACAAAAAGAAAAACAAGATAAGAAATTATAAAAAATAGGCCAAGAATAAAAAGCTTTATCATACGTGTTAAAAAAATTTTGATAAGAGCAGACTCGTTTGGAATATAAGTATTAGTGATAGAATCCATTATTACATAAATGAAATCAAAGAGCAAATCCTTTACAACAATTAAAATGATTATAGAAATAATTGCTGCTATACCCATTTTCACGAATCTTTTCTCAATAGTAAAATTAAGTTGTTTGGAAATAAAGATATAAATTGCCACAAACATGGTAATTGAAGATAATAAAGTTCCTAATGCTGCGCCAACAATCCCATATGAAGGAATTAAAACAGCATTTGCAATTACATTAGAAAAAACATTAATAGAAGCAAATTTCAATTCATCTAATAATTTTCTTGTCGATATTAAATACTGGCTGAAAATTGAAGTTGATGCATATATTGAATTAGCAATAATTAAAATTACAAAAGCATCATTACCTAATAAAAAAGATCTACCGTAAAATAATTGGATTAAGGTTTCAGAAAAAACTAAAAGAAAGGAAATAGCAGGCAAAAGAATTATTAGCAAAATGCCAAAAGAATTTTGTATATAATCTTTTAATTCTTCGTTCCTATTTGCACCATACATTGAAGACATTATTGGAAGAGAAACTATTGCAATTAAATATGGCAATAGAACCACGGCACTACTTAATGTTTGTACTATCGTATATATCCCAATAAGTGAAAAGGCATCTTGAATAAAATAAGCTAACATTATCTTATCAACACTTTGCTGAATGACAAATAATGAATTTACGATTGTCAAAGTAAACCCATAAGCAAATAATTCGTAGAATTTTATTTGGCTTTGAATTTGATTTAATTGTAAGGCTTGTTGTTTAACAAATTCAGTTTTACTGAAAAGAAAAAATAATCCTAACAAAGAAGAGGGAATATAAGAAAATATAAATCCATAAACTAAAACAAATATTGAATTACCATATAACGAATAGAAAAATACTGTCCCAATTAACTTCATCAAAGATTGAAAAAAGTCTAAAAATGCGCCTTTTTTAAAATCTAAAAAGCCTAAAATAGAATATTTAGTTAACTCAAAAACCTCAAACAGAATTATAAGAAAAGCGACAAACTTAATAATTTCTGCTGAAGAAGGATTGTTTATCATTATTGCTACTAAAGAAGAAAAATTATAGAAAATAAAAAAAATAATTAATGAAAGCATAATGCCAATAGAAAATGAAATTCTAATAATTTTCAATATATCAATGAAACCTTTTTTACCTAGTAAATAAGGTATATTCCTGTATAATGAAGCACCCAATCCAAAGTCTTTTAATGCGCTAACAACATAGATAACAGATAATGAAAAATAAAACAATCCAATTTCATCTTTCAGAAATAAATAAGCAATTATTACTGAATAAACAAAAGAAACAATTTTACTTAATCCATAAAACAATGACTCCCAGAAATATCCTTTTGCTAAAGTCTTCAACTCTTCCATAGATTTACCTTACAAATAGTTTATTCAAATTAATAAATATTTAAAAATTCTTGTATAATTTATATATTACTCAGTTATATTACTCAGTTATATGCAATCTATTTCTTAGCTCATTAGAGGTGGTTATATGTTGTTGCCATGCGAAGAGGTCTATAAAAGTTACATACCAGCTGTAAGGTGCCTTATAGCGAAAGAATTGAAAAACAGATATAATTTGACACAAGTACAGATAGGCCAATTACTTGGAATGACTCAAGCAGCTGTTTCAAAAGCGCTTAACGATAAACAATCTGAACGAGTTAAAAAAATGATGAAAAGGGAAAAAGTAGTTGCTTTTGCTAAAGAGTTAAGTGAAAAAATATATAAAGAAAGACTAACGAAAAAAGAAATTTCAAGATTGATTTGCCAAAGATGCAATACAACTAACTTCTCTAATGATGAACCTTGCCCAATAAGAAAATCTAATATAGCTTCTATTGCTTAAGTGATAACTATGACAAAAATAAACACGTTAGAAATAGAAGATCTACATGTAGAAGTTGAAGGCAAAGAAATCCTTAAAGGTCTAAACCTAACTGTTAGAACTAATGAGATCCATGCACTAATGGGCCCTAACGGAGCAGGCAAGAGTACGTTGTCATATGTTATAGCAGGTCACCCAAAATACAAAATAATAAAAGGAGATATTCTATTAAATGGTAAAAGCATTCTAGATCTCTCACCTGATGAAAGAGCAAAAAAAGGAATTTTCTTGTCATTTCAGTATCCTTTAGAAGTACAAGGAGTTTCTATGTTAAACTTTTTGAGAACCGCTTATTCACGAACAGTACTAAATAAAGAAACTGAGTTAGAAGACATAGTTAAATTTAAAGAAATAATGGCTAAAAAAGTAAAAGAACTCGGCTTTTCAGAAGATTTTATAGATAGATACTTGAATGTAGGTTTTTCTGGAGGAGAAAAGAAAAGAAGTGAAATAGTTCAAATGTTAGTATTAAATCCTAAAATAGCCATACTTGATGAAACAGACTCTGGACTTGACATAGATGCTTTAAAAATTGTGGCAAATGCTGTCAACAAGTACAAGAACAACTTAGGCATATTGATAATTACCCATTACTACAGAATTTTGGAACACATTAAACCAACACACGTCCATATATTATTAAACGGAAAAATCGTAAAGTCAGGAAATGTTAGATTAGTAAAGAAACTTGAAGCCTTAGGATATTCTTGGCTTAAAGAATAGAGGTTTTTAGTATGACCAATAACATAACAAAAACATTTAATATAGATTATTCAAAGTATGACTTTAAGGTCATTCATGAGCCTGTTTATTCGACCGAGCCTGGATTAGATGAAGATGTAGTAAAAGAAATATCTAAACATAAAAATGAACCTAAATGGATGCTTGAAAAAAGATTAAAAGCCCTAGAAGTTTTTTGGCAGAAAAAAATGCCTTCTTTTGGACCTGATCTATCAGAAATTGACTTTAGTAAAATTACGTATTACATAAAACCAAGTGAGAGAACCCAAAATAGCTGGGACAAGGTTCCAGAAGAAATAAAAGAAACTTTTGAACGATTAGGAATACCTGAGGCCGAAAGAAAATTCCTCGGAGGCGTTGGTGCACAATACGAATCTGAAGTTGTTTATCATAAAATAAGAGATGATCTAAAAAAATTAGGGGTTGTTTTCTCTGATATTGAAACTGCTGAAAAGACACATCCTGAACTTGTAAAAAAATATTTTGGTACTGTAGTACCTATGCATGATAATAAATTTGCTGCATTGAATTCAGCAGTGTGGTCTGGTGGATCTTTTATTTACGTTCCAAAAGGAGTCAAAGTAGATCTACCTCTACAAGCATACTTTAGGATTAACGCAGAAAACGTAGGACAGTTTGAAAGAACTCTTATTATTGCTGATGAAAACAGTTTTGTCCATTACATAGAAGGATGTACTGCTCCTATCTACTCAGCAAGTTCTCTTCACGCTGCAGTGGTAGAAATAATTGCATTACCAGGTGCAAGAGTAAGATATACTACTATTCAAAACTGGTCTACTAACGTTTATAATCTGGTAACTAAAAGAGCTTTTGCATACGAAAATGCAACTGTTGAATGGGTCGATGGAAACTTAGGTAGTAAAGTTACAATGAAATACCCAGCTGTTTATCTACTAGGTCAAAACGCTAAAGCAGATATCTTAAGCGTTGCTTTTGCAGGAAAAAACCAAACACAAGATGCTGGAGGAAAAGCAATACA
>JAVZJF010000044.1:0-7534 GCA_038870935.1 Candidatus Anstonellales archaeon
CTTAATTTTAAAATTCAACATGTAAGATATATAAGATTGCAAAGATTGCAAAAAATACAAAGTCAGTAGTAGTATTTTAAAATTAACAAAATATAATTAATATGAGTGGAATAATGACAATTGTAAATATATTGTCTAAAAATTTTAGGCATATCCAACCTTATTTAATTCAGGCTGATATGAAAATTTCATTAGAAGATCATATTCACCGAAGTTTAGTTTCTGCATTATTTTTGGCTATAGCGCTGACATTAGTTGTTTTTTTGGCGTTTTTAAGAAAATTCGATATTATATTGATACCTTTATTTATAGTTTTCTACTTTTTTTGTCTTTATTTATTTATAAATTATCCTTATGTGGTTGCACGAAGAAGAGCTAAAGAAATCGATAATGAATTGCTTTTTGCAGGAAAGCATTTGTTAATCTCATTAAAATCAGGAGTTCCTTTGTTTGTTGCTATAGGTGGATTAACAAAAGGTTATGGTGAATTGAGCAAAGAAATGAAAAAAATAGTTGATTTAGTCAGTATTGGAGTTCCTTTACATACCGCTATGAAACAAGTTGCTGAGCAAACGCCATCAACAAGTTTAAGAAGAATGCTAATGCAATTGGTTAATTCATTGTTATTTGGTAGCGAAGTCACTAATGCTTGTCAAGCAATAGTAGATGAAATTGCCAAAGACATGGAACTTGAAGTAAAGGAATATGGTCAGAAATTAACACCAATAGTATTAGGATTTTTGATATTGGGAATTATTTTTCCAGCAATTTCAGTTGCTTTTGCAATAGTTATATCAACTTTGATTGGAGGCATCATCAAATTAAACGAAATAACGCTAATTGTTTTCTTTATTATAATTGCCATGTTTCAATATGTGTTTTTGAACATAATGAAAAATCAGAGGCCTAGAGTAATTTAATAAATTTTATAGGTGGAGTTATGTTTATATTTGATTTTATAGGCAGAATATTCCCAAGGAAATATATCAAAAAAATAGATTCAAAATTGCAGAGAGCAGGTTTTAATATCTATGCAGAGGAATTTTTAGGTTTTTTAATAATCTTTTCATTGCTTTTGGGTGCTTTACTAATATTTTTGGCGTATGGAATAGACTTTCTTACTAATTTCTACAAAATGATTACAAGCATTTTATTTAATACAATTGATGAGACTTCATTAGCATTTTTTGTTGTCAATGTTGTAGTATCATTTTTAACATCATTTTTATTTATTGGATTAAGCATTTGGATGTATTTGGATTATAGAGAAGAAAAAAGAAGAACTGAAATAGAAAAGCATTTACCTGATTACCTCATGTTGATTGCTTCAAATGTTAAATCTGGAGTATTAATAGAGCATGCAATTTGGGATGCTGCTAAACCAGAGTTTGGATTATTATCAGTTGAAATGGAGAAACTAGCAAAATTAGCGATAGGTGGAAGGTCATTTGCTGAAGTTTTAGAAATTTTCAATCAAAGAGTTGGTTCCAGAGTGATTAATCAATTAATCGTGCTTATTAATCAGAGTATTGCTTCTGGAGGAGAAATAGCTAAAGTATTAGAGCAAACTGCAAGTGAAATTAGGTCTTTACAGCAACTACAAAGGGAAATTGCATCTTCAATGGTCATGTATGGGATATTTATTATGGTTGCAGGATTGATTATGACTCCAGTATTATTTGCTCTTTCTTATAATCTTATTAACATATTGAATAAAGTCTTTGAAAAAGTACCACCTTATAGAGCTAATCTGAGGTTTACGAGTATTAGTTTTACTGCACCAACAATTAAAGCAGATACATTTTATTGGTTCTGTATATTTACAATTGTTTTAACTACTCTAACTTCTTTGATGATGTACGGAGTATTTAAAAATGGTCACTACACTTCTGGTTTGAGATTATTCCCATTCTTAGTGATTTTTACTATAATTTTCTTTGTAATAGCTGCAGACTTAATGAAGAAGACAATGGTTGTAAATATTTAGTTTTTTAGTTATGTTTTTTAATTTACTTTCTAATTGTATATTGATATTAATGTTTTTCAAAATTGATAGTTTTAAAGGATTTTCTCAAGGAGAAATTATTTTCATGACTGCTTTCTTTTTCTTATTGATTATTCTTTCTCTTATTATATATTTTCTTTATCCAGGGTCATCACAAGTTTATTTTGGTGAATTATGGCCAGTAGGTATTTCAACACATGTAATTGATGAAGGAAACGTTTTGAAATTAAATTTGAAAAATAACTATGGTGAATCAATAACAATTTATGGTTTCTATGTAAATAATACTTTTTATGAACAGGAAGTGAGGCTTAGTAGGTTTAAACCTACAGAGAAAGTTAATTTAAATCTAAAGAAGTTTACTTGTGAGGTAAATACAGAATATTCTTTACCTTTTGGTTATAAATATAAAACTAATGACATGGAAAATGCAGAAGATTTAATTGCTGAAGTCCCTCTTAAGGGTAAGTGTAAAGAGGGTTAGTTGTTGTTTTTGCGTTAGTTATTTTTTTCAAAGAACCAGGAATTGGCAATTTTTTAAACTTTTTAAATATTTTTAATTAAATTATGCGTATGAACAATTTTAAGAAGAATTTTGAAAAAGCCAATCTTATGGAACAAAATAATAAGAATAAGAGAATATTTAGATATTTGCCATTAGTTGCGTCTGCTTGTCTAATTTCAAATTGTTCACATAATCCAAAAGGAGAATACTTTAATTATTATAACTATAAAGTTAATGGTGTTTATCAGAATTATTTACAACTTAATTCGAATAAATCTATAAACAAAAATTTTACATCTTCTGATAATTTTTATGAGCGACTCGCTTTAGTAAGACAAATTATTAAATCTATGGAAAAAAGTATTATAAGATTATCAAATTCTAATAAAGAAATTGGAGGATATCTTGCTATTAATGAAGAATCTACTTATATTTTGGTTTTTGTTAATGGCCAAGTAGATGCATTATTAAAGTATTTACAAGAGTTCTTGAATAACAATTTCACTCACTTAGATGATTTTGTTAGAATTTATAACGAAAATCGATTATTAAAAGATATTTTTGAAGTTTATTTTGGGATAGGTGAGAAAAAAATAGCTGATTTAGTTAATGATATTTCAGAGAACAGAAGTGCTGACAATGTTAGGAACATTATCGAGAAACTCCTTTTATGTGTAAGGTATAATTATCCTTGGTTTTTAGAAAATGAAAACAATGCAGATGAGGGTATGACATCAATAAGCAGATTTTATGTGAGAGCAAAAAACGATCAAGAAAACAAACCGTTATTATCTGATTTAGCAAATTCAAATGCGATGGGTGATTTACTATTAATAACTAATTCAAATAATATCGTGAAAGTATTTTATATAACGGAAGGTAAATCAACAATAGTTTATGAAAGAAATTTGAATGAAACAGAATCAAATCTGTAATAAATAGTAGTAAATTTATCATTTATATTTTACGCATATTACCATATATTACGCGCCGTGATGAGAATGACTTGACTCTGAATGAATGATGAAGAGGTATTACGCTGAGCGCATAGTTTTGCTATTCTTTTTTCTTATTTATAAAAAAAATACATATCTTTAATAAATTACAAAATTCTTTTCCCACATGTATACCAACTTCCATCTGGATTAGTTTGTGGCGGCGTTCCTATAGAGATTTTCAGTAGTAATGATAATGCCTCTGGAGCTACAACTGCAATGAGTAGACCAATAATTGCACCTGTTAGCATGTAAGTAGCATAAACATTTGCCCTATTTCTTGTTTCAGCACCAGTGAATTGGCCCAAGATGTATACAACAGCAGCACCAATTATCATTAGCATTGAAATAACTGGAAGCATAGTACGTAGGGCCATACACATATCTGAGGTTGGCTTTATGATGGTCCAATAAAGCTTGTTATAGAATGTAGTATCTTGAGAAAAAATAGAGTTTATATGGACTACTACAACCAATAAAAGCACTAAAATTTTTTTATTATGATTTCTTACCATGCATTATTTATTCCTATTATTATGTTTATATTTTTTTATATAGGAATTATTTGTTGATTGGTTGACATTATTCCGTTATTAAAAGTCTCTGATTTTAGTCAGACTAGATATTAGTACTTTCTCAAATTTTATGAAAACTTCTAGTTATAATCTACTCTATATCTTATGCAATTTTTTCAGTTAATATTTTTAATAAGTTTCACAGCAATATTCTTATGGATCGTTACTTTCAGAAAATTAATAAGCATGAAAAAAAGATTAATTTTTCTAAATATTTGCCTGTAGTTGCATCATCTTTAGTTATACTAAATCTAGTTTCCTGCACTAATCACAAGCAAAATTTTCAATCAGTAACTAATATCAATTCTTCTTCACAATCATCAGCAATTTCTATCGAAGAGTTTAATAAAAGATTGTTATCAAGTCTTCCTGAATTCGAAAAGTATTTGCCTAAGTTATTACCTGCAATTATTGAGTTAACTAAAAATGGCAAAGAAGTTTCTGGATATATTATAAAAAAGGATGAAAAATTTTTTCTGGAAGTAATTCAAAATCCTAACGATTTTTTTATGACTTCTGTAGAAGAATTTTTAGAAGGCAATTTCACGAAAAAAGAACAATTTCTATCTATGTATAAAGAATATGAAAGTGCTATTAAGAAGAAGACAGGAATAGATTATCTTATGATTCAAAATCTTTTGAATTTGCTAGAATTTATAGAGACTTCGAAAAACAAAGAATTTGATGCAATTGAAGTTTCAGATAGTCAAGGAAATAACTTTATTATAAAAAAAGAAGAGTTGTCTCAAGTTATTGAGACAATTCATCAGGTTCTTCAAGAACTTCATAGATTCTTTAGATTGTCTCAACTGTGGGTAATAGATTTGAATGAAATTCAAAGAAGAACAGAAATAATTTCCAGATTTCATACTCATCCATTTAATGATCCGTCTTATATGCCTTCAATTGATGACATTAAGAATACTCTCTACATGGGGCCTAACGTTTTATTTACACAATATAAAGGCCAGATAAGAGTTTATGTGATTTATGATGGTAAAAGTTATTTGTTGTACGAACAAAGGATAAATTAGAATTAAAATGTATTATAACTTACTTATAACCTTTATAAATTAATGATAATAATTATCATTAACATGACTTTTCAAGAAGATTTAAAAAAAGTTAAAAAACCTTTAAATGAAGATCTCGTTCATGGAAATTTAAGTAGAAATGTTCCAATAGATGGCCAGTTATCTGTTTTTAGAAATAGTTTAGCGAATCTCCATTCATACTTAATAATAACTGAGATTGAAGGAATAGGCCATATTCATAGATATCATATTGCTGAAAAAGAAATGCAAAAGTTGCAAGGTATCAGAGATTCTATATTAAGATTAATGCGCTCTTTAATTTCTAATGGGTATTCGGAATTTGTTAAAGAGGAGTTGCAAAAACAATGTGGTGCAGTAGCTGAATCTCTTAATAGAGGTAAAATAACTTATTCTAGAATTGATTTTGTTTATTATAAGCTTGAGCAATTCTTTTCAGCCACTACTAAATATCAGAAAAAATTATTTGCAACTGAATTTAAAAGTGAGATATCGTCTATGTCAAAAGATGAGCTTAATAAATTAAGAATATTGTTAGAGAACATTGATGAAAAAGCATTGAAAGAGTTAAGCGATTATTTACGTGATTAATAAATGGTAGATTCAAAAGCAATAATAAATAATTTGTCTTCAAATAAATTATTTTCTCGAAATGAGAGATTTCAAGATAGCCATAACCAAAGATTGAAGGAATTTTTAAGGCACCATAATTGCGATGGTTGTATTGGTTGTTCTTTACAAGACATATTTCAGCAAAAAAAATCATTTATGTTAAATGAGAATGAATTCAATATTACAAATAATACAATAACTCTTGATTCTGAAGGTAAAATAAAAGCTAATCATGAATTGATTGATAAGATATTAAATACTAGACAATTTATTGATGACAAAAATGCCCCTAATGAGGCTAAAATAGAAAACAATGCCAATGGACCTAATTGTTCTTGTAGCTCTTGTGCAATAAAATCTAACAGCATAGAAGAGCTATTAGGCATTTTAAGGAAAGAAAAAATTATATCAGAAAATGAATTTGTAAGAAACGATTTAGATAGTTCTTACAAAAAATCAGTCAATAATCTTCATGCAGATGATTGTAAATGTGATTCGTGTAGATCAAAAAGAGCAAATATTGAAAATTTATTTAAAAAGCTCGAAGTTACGTTAGAGTTCAATTATAAAGCAGTTGATAATAATGAATCTATTTCAAACCAAAAAGTCATTATAAAAAATTTATTAGAGAAAGGTTCAGATTCTAGAAATTCTGCTAATTATGACTTTTCAAAACCTTCTAAAGAGAATTATTCACTCTCTAATAATTCTTTCGTTATGAATAGAGATGTAAGAGTTAATGATTATTATCAGAGTTCAACTCATGTTTATGTAGTTAATCAAAAAGATAAATTACATGAAATACATGCAATCAGTAGTGCTGCTACTATTCAAAAAAACACTGAAAAGAGTAATATTAGCAGTAATGATCTTCCAAATAATAATCAAAAATTGAAAGAAAACGAAAAAGATATTTTTGTTAACAATTTTAATTATTCACATGAGAGTAGAGCTAATAATATTTCTCTTAATCAATTCAGTACTAATATCAGAAAAAATGAAATTATTCAAAAAACAAGTTCATACAACTTATTGAGTAATAAAAAAAATAATACATCACTAATACCATCTTTTGCAGAAGTCATGAATATACCTTGGTTAAGAAAACTTTATGGGCATCTTTATGGTCTTTTTGAAATTGAAAATATCGGAAATAAAAAATATTTATTTTTGCATCAATTTTTTTCTTCTATGAATATTAATAAAAAAATAAAAACAGAAGATAAACACATAATTTGGGAATCTTCTGTATTAAGTAATAGATTGAATAGTTTTTCAGAAAAGGTAGGCCAAAAAATATTAAATGTGCAAAAATACAGTTCGACCTTTTTTGAACATGCAAAAAGAAATATGTTATATAAAATGGCCAAAATTAATAAAAAAGTAAAAGAAAGAATGTCAATTTATTATCATAAATTTAATGTATTTAGGATTTTTTTATCAAAACAACTAAATGATTTTACTTTAAAGACAAATTATTTGAGATTTGATATTATGCAAAATTTCAATATTTTTTTCTATCAAAATGCCAGAAAATTTCTAAATCAAATAAAAACTAAAGTTGAAATAGATTTAATGAAAGTTTATCTGTTGCAAAAAAATGCTATTGAATTTACAAAATCATATTATAATTTTTTTAACGAATTAGTTTCTGTCATTAAATTTAAAATTCAGAGAGTAGCAATTAGTTTGAGAAATAGCAGTAATCATTATTTTGATTTTTTAAGAGATCTCAATCAAAATGTTAAAAAAATATCTCACTTTTAGAATGTTTTTAAAGCTGGAAGTAG
>JAVZJF010000045.1:0-7526 GCA_038870935.1 Candidatus Anstonellales archaeon
GGAATGTTTTTTTGCATCAAGTAATGAATTGCTTGTGATGTTAATGAAACCGAGCCATGACAACTTATTTGGTTAATTTGATCAATAGGTAATGGTTTTTTCTCTAATGCATTAACAAAATATATGGTGTTTTCATGTCTCTCAATTGTTCCATCACTTATAATATGGAGATTTTTTTTCATTTACTCACTCCAGCATAATTCATAATAAGAACACGTTCTGCAATATTTTTTTCTAATAGGTTCAGGAGGATAAGCCATTTTAACAATTTCTTTAATTTTCTTTATGCTCTGTTCTATTTCCACTAAATCGTTTTCGTTTAGTTCTACAAAGATTCTTTCTCTAATCAATGGATAATCAATAACCGCTTTTGCATTTATGCCTTTTTTCTTTAAAATATAAAGATAGTATTTCACTTGAAGAATATGTGCTTGATTTAGTTTTTTAGATTTTTTGATTTCGTGAATCTCAATTCCATTAGTTGTTCTAATGAAATCAAACTTAGAATCTTCAATTTGTATCTCTTTTTTTTCTCTCAAGTAAGCTTTTTGATGTAGTATTCTTCCTATTTCTACTAAATCTGAATTGTGTTCCATGTTTAATTGATGAGAAAAATACCACAACTTTGTTTCGCAGATTTTTAAATAATTCAATAGAGTGCCTGATATTTTCATAATTATTAAATGATAAAATCTTCCTGAGGAAATTTATGTTTTTCGCTTAAAAGTACTTCTATTCCATAATTTTTGATTTCATTTTCATCTAGTTCTTTAATAACATTTTCAGGAATTTCAACAACAATAAATCCAAATTTTTGGCCTTTTTCGATTATAATTCCTTTTCTTTTCAATTTTTCGTAGTTACTCAGAAGAATGTTCATACTATTCTTCAAATAATCTTTGTACGAATTTTTATCTCCTTCAAAGTAATTTTCAACAACTATAGATGTCGTTATTGTCTGTCTAAAAATTTAATGAGCTTCTCTTTTAGTTTATGTGATTTCTGCTAGAGTTGGTACAAGAATTAAATTATTAATTAAGTTTTCATAAGTCTGTTTTGAGAGTTCTTCAAAGTATTTCTTCAAATATTCATCTATTTTTTTCCCATTTAATTTTTCTTCTTTAATTTCATCCAATATTTTTTTAGTTACTTCTATGGTGTTTTTAGGATAAATCCCATCATAAAGCTCTGATTTTTGGTCTTTGCATTCAATAACATGAACGTTTTGTTTGTCTATTTCTAAATCATAAGATTCTCTGTTTCTTAACACTCTTCCCCATCTTTGTATCTGGCTCTCTAATGGAGATATCTCTGTGATCAGTAAATCAGCATCTATATCTAAAGCAGCTTCAACAACTTGAGTAGCAATCAATATCCATGAATCTTTATTTTTATCTATATTTGAATCAGGTAAAACTCCAATGTTTTTCAGTATTTCATTTTTCTGATTCCACTGCAATCTTGAATGAAGAAGAAATATATTATCTTTCTTCATCTTTGAACAAAGCTGATCAAAAAATTTAATAGCTTTATTAACGGTATTTAAAACAACTAAAATTTTTTTAGATTTGTAATGCTCATCTTCTAAGATTTCATTTATTTTATCTTTTATTTCATCAAAAAGTTTTTTTTCGTCCTCAACAGAGTAAAATTGTACTTTGTAACGAAAGTTTTCATAATTTTTCAGCTTAATATTATTATTACTTTTTACTTCAAATGTTTTTACTCTATTTTCAAATTTAAGATTAAGAATTTCTTTCCATCTTTTGTCAAAAGTTGCAGTCATAAATAATACTTTGCCTTTGGCTGCTACAATTATTTCAATCGTTCTTAGAATTATAGCGAATTGAAGATCATCATATGCTTGAGGCTCATCAATGACAACAAAAGCTTTTTCATAAAGGGGAATGTATAAGTCACAACCAGCATATCCCAGAGAAGTGATTAACAACTGGTCGGCTGTTGTAAATATTATTGGGTATCCATAACATTTACTAACCAGCATTTTCGCTTGCTCGTACTTTGAAAGGTCATAATTAGAAATTCTGTTCTTTCCTTCTTTCTCTATTTCTAAAATTGCATATGAGTGAAATAAACCTTTTTTTTCAGTTTTAAATGTTTCATATTTCTCGTTTAAAGCAGCCATGTAGGGTAGTACATAAACCAATTGAGGAAATTTCTTATACAATCTCTTCCAAATAATTTTTGCAAATAATGTTTTTCCACTACCTGTAGGAGCATCTAATATAAATATGTCGTTATTTTCTAACTCTTCATCGGTAATTTCTTCTATAATCTTTTCTTGCCATAGTTCATTTTCTGTTGAATTTATCTTTTTTTTCTCATAATCAATTATTTCAGATATGTCTTTTTCTTTGATAATCGAAAGGTCTAATGATTCTTTAATTTGATCTAATCGTTCTAATCCACTTCCTAAATAATCAAATTTTTTTAAAGTACCTGAGAACTTCATTGCGTTGATTGCTTGTTCGTTTATCATGACCATGTCTTTATCGTTTGAAGATTCCTTTATTACATAAAAAAAAGGGGTAAATTCTATTAGGTCTATATCTTCTAATGAAACAGCTGCTATATCACTTTTAGCTATTTTTAATTTTTCTATCATCTTAAAAAATCTCTCTACTTTTTGCTTATCTTGGTTTTCGGAGATTCTTAATTTAATTTTTTCTAAAAAAATCTCAAAAATTTCATAATTATTTGTTATCCAAGTATTTATTTCACATAGAAACTGTTCAACTTTTTTAGAATTAACTTCCTTAAGTATGTCACCAAAAAAAGTGTGAAATTTTCTTTTGCTTTCTATTATTTCATACGAAACTAAATTATTTGCGTGGTGCCAAGCGATTGAATTAACAATGTTCTTTAATATAATTTTGTCAAGTTTATTTTTATATAATGCCAAAAAATAAATAGCAGAAAATAATTCATGTCTCGCATCATCTCTTATGTTTTTTGGCCAGGTGGCGTCAAATATTTTAGATAATTCATCTTTTTCACTTAAGTTTCCGCTTTTCCTAACTCTTTTTTGAAATTTATCATTAATTTTACCTATATCATGCCACAATATGCTTAAAATAATCTGTTCAAATAGTTCATCATTCGTATTTTGAATATTTTCATCATGTAGAGCTATTTCAACAGCTTTAGCGGTGTGATCAATCAAAGTTACTGGTTTATTATCTTGGTTATTATCAAAACTTGATTGCGATTTTGCGAGTATGTATTTTTCTAATAGTTCTTCTAACTGTTTGTTTTTTTCATGGCTGTCCATCTAACCATCCCTCGTCAACTAAGTGGATTGTTGTGTTTTTATCTTCAAAGTCAAAAACATTAACAACTTTTATATTGTCGTGGTTTCGTATTTCTGAGAAAGGAGGCACGTAATAAACTTTTTTCTTTTGATTATCCTTGAAAAATACTACCTCTCGTTCAACTAAATCCCTGTTACAAAGTATCTCAGTTCTAGATCGAACTATGCGTCCTTTTATCTTAAACTTGGAAGATAGTGCGGCACCTACAGCAGGCAGGACATTTGAAAATCTTTTTATTTCATCATCTGAAATGATGATATAAAATCCATAGTTGTCTGTTATGGCAAACTTCGATTTTGATTTCTCAAAGTTAGTTTCTTCAAGTTCTATGGGTTTCTGGAAGAACACTACATCATCTCCTCTTCCTAGGCTAACAATTCTCTTGCCAGTGTTCTCTTTAATCTCTTTCAACAGTGATTCTTCTCCCTTTAAAAATAAAACTAAGAAAACACCAAATAATTCTTCTATTACGTCAAAGCCTCGTGTCTCATTATAAATCGAAGCATTTTTTTTTGCGAAGTAAGGCAGTTTACTAATCACTAATTCAAAGGTATATTTATCTGATTTGTATAAATTAACAGCGTGCTTAAATTTTGAAATATTCCTACCAACGATATAAACTTGTAGAGAGTTCCAAAGTTCTCCATATTTGTTTCCATAAGGATCTTGAATAAGATTCTGTAACATTCCTATTACAGTAGATCTTGGAGGTAGAGGAAAAGTAAGCGGATGGTCCATAGTAAACGGATTCCTGTAGTGCGCAAAAGGCTGAAACGATCTCAGCATAAGAATTTTGTTGCCCATAGTAATCATTCTTGTGTTAATAGCTTTATCTTAAGTTTAGCGGCAACAAACCTTGAATTAAGAGACCATGTCTTAAATTCAGTCTGAGAGGCATTATTTTCTTCAACGCCGTCTATAATAACCATCAAAGACTTATTATTTGCGTTATTTGAATTTTTGAGAAGTTCTCTAACGTAGCTGTCTAAATCTTTAAATTCAGATGATTTTGAAATAGGTAACTCAAATTCTAATCCTCTTATAACTTGTTTCTTTGTGATACAAGTGGTTGTGTTATCAGATTTCTTTTCTTCCGAATAGTCTAACTGCTCACTGTATGTATTACTAATTCTTATTCTGTTGAGGTAAGTCTGGTAATAATTTTCACTTTTTTGATCATTGTAAATTACTTGTTTTATCATTATCTTAGGTTTCAAGTCTTCCTGGCGTCCTTGATGATTCCTTTTTAAGTGCAATATGCTAAGGTCTAAACTGTTTAATAAACTTTCAATAAAGTCATCTTTTAATTTAACATCAAAATCTACATCGTAAGAAACTTTATTTTTAGATTTTGATTTAGAATTTGCATTGTTTTTATTTATTTCAATTGTATATAACTTAGTCTCGTATTTTATTGCTTTTATTTCTTCTAACATTTTATTTAAATCAGCAACATCTTCTAGTTCCTCTTCACTATTGTTATTTCTTAGATAAAGCGAGACTTTACCTTGACTTTTATTCATATTTTTAATGGCTTCAAGAAGAGCATTGTCATCTAAGTTTAAATGGAACTCAAAATGTTTTATTTTATCTACATCTACTACAACTGTATATCCATAATACGTGTAATGCTCTTCTTTATTGAAAAGGCTTGGTTCTAAACTACTTTTTTTATCTTTTTTGATATATCTTCTTGCGAAAGAATGATTGGCATATAATAAAATATCGTTACTAAAGGGAGTCAAAGAAATAGCGTGAGAAATTTTTACAGGATTCTCTCTCTGAATCTGAGGATCAGTAACTAGAAAGCCAAACAAACAAAATTCTGGGTATTTAAATATAGTTCCATCAATAATCTTATTAAAATCTACTTGAATGACACTTGATTTATTCTTTTTTTTTGAATCGTTTGTTTGTATAAATACATCTCTTGCATCTACTTCAACCGTTCTGTATTCGTCTATTTCTGAATCGTTTGTTTGTATAAATACATCAGGTTTTGCAAATCCTTCTTTGCCAAGGTTTTCCAAAGTTTCCAAAAGAGAATATCTAAGTGCATATCTGCTAATTATGGTGTGAACTAAACCATTCGGCATTACTATTTTTTTCAATTCTTGTATATTTCCTATCCCTTGATCATAATTCAGGGACATACCTTCAAAAACCACATCGTATATTACATATTTAGGCAGAGTCTTCTTCTCCATCTTCTTTCACCTTTTCATAATAGCCACTTAAAAAAGCCATTAATATAATTTGCATGATACTTGTGTTGCTGTAACTAGAATTCCGATTTTCATAAAGAGATTGATTTAAAAGTTCCAATAAATCATGTTTTTTGTCGTAATCTGATAGTACAATTATTCTAGTAAATATCAGCGAAAAAGTTTCTACATCTTCATATCTAACTGCGTTATATAACTTAAAAAAATAACTATTAACTGCGTTATCACTCATGTTTTTAGAAATCCTTTCTCCAAATAATTTAAAATTCTTTATAATATCGTTTGTTGATATCGTCACTTTATCACCTCATTACCGAAATGAATCCTGCGATGAACATCCAGCAATAAAAATCTCTTATTAAGTTTTGAATTAATTTATGATCGAGAGTCTTTGCATCATTTAGCATTTTTTTAATTGTGAAATTTATAAATCCTTTTCTGTTATTTGATCTAAGGCATTCGTTTGCATAATCTCTATCCTTTGGGTCAGTAAACATAGATGCTATTTTTCGAAAATCTTGATAACTCAGTGAATAAACATCTTCTTTAATATTCAAATCGTAAGTAAATGGGTTTTTGATCTCTTTTTTTTCTTTGAAATCATAAGATTCTTGTGCACTTAAAATATTGCCATCAGATGAGATGTTGATTACCTTCAGAGAATAATATTTATAGAGTAAGTAAACAATCTTCTCTGCATTTTTTGTTTTATCATACATAATTGTCGACATCAAAATTCTTATAGGAGAAAATTTCATCAAAGCAAACACCAAGTAATCTTTTACAAGAACCTTTTTTTCATCTTTCCCAAGACAAACTTGAAATGTTATCGCTTCTTTGTACTTTTTGACGAATGTTAAGGTAATTGGATCAAAGAAAATACTTTGGAGTTCCTTTACCCTTTGTTGCTCATCGTTATATATATATATCGTAAAGTCATTTAATGAAGCTTTTTTAATGAATTTAACTAGAATCTTTTGCAAGGCATGAACCAATAATGTATTCTCTTCTTTGCTCTTATCTTTTGATTCTATAAGCTTTCTTAAAGTTGAATTAGCATATTTGCAAATTTGTTTGTCAGGATGATAAATGAAATAATGTTTCTTATTAATGCTTACTGTTCCAAATTTAAAGAGCTTTAGATCTCTTTTATCTATAATCTCATAAAAACCCTTTATTTTATCACAGAAAAAGAAATATTTTTCCTTACTTATACTCTTAAAGAGGTTGAGCCCTTTAGTATTTACATCAAAAAAGAGGTCAGAGGTTATATTAACATTTGTTAAATTAGATGAAATAGCATCTTTAATTTTTGATACATCATTAAATTCAAATTTCTTCAAGTTATGGATTTTTTTTAAAATTTCTTCTAGTTTTTTATCATCACGAAAATCTGATTCTACCTTGTTGCTAACATCTTTTTTAAAGGTAAATTCAATACATTCTTGAATTTTTCTTATCTTTGAAGGAGGTTTTTGCGATTGAAATCTTTGATTCTTAAGTTTACTAATTTCATCTTTTAAATAGTTTTTTAGTTCTTGAATTAAATCTTGGGATTTTGGCAAATATCTAAACAAATAAGCTAAGACTAGGTCCTCTTCATTACTTATATCATATTCTTCCTTGAGTCTTTCTTTTCCTAAAATGATTGCATCAATGACCCAATTCCCTGTAAAAACAAGGTTATTACCTTGTTGATTATTGACATTATTCATAGACATTGTTTTAACTCACCACTGAAATCATGCCAAAGCCCATACTATTTTTTTGGCCTAGGCCTGTATTATAGGCAAAAGCAATAAGTGCCGGGTCTCCAACAAGCATTAAGTTCATCATACTGGCAACATGGAAATTGTTTTTTATCTGGATTCTGCGAGTTTTAACAGGTCCTAATGGTTTTATTACTAAGTTTCTCCTAGGGGGTTCTTTACTATAAAAGGCTACCCATTTTTTATAAAGGTTATTGCAA
>JAVZJF010000046.1:0-7522 GCA_038870935.1 Candidatus Anstonellales archaeon
CTTCTTTTGTCTTCTCCATGGTGATAGGATATTTTACGTAATCAGAGTATTTTTTAACGAGTGAGGAAAGTTTATATTCGTCTAAAAATTCGTCATAGGTTTCTTCATCTTCATTTTTACGAATATAGAGGGTAATTTCCGTTCCACGAGTTGTTTTACTTGCCTCTTCGATGGTATATGAATCTTCGCCTTCAGAAGTCCATTTATAAGATTTTTCACTATAAGGCGATTTTGATATTACCACGACTTTTGATGAAATCATAAACGCTGAATAGAAGCCAACGCCAAATTGACCGATTAAATCAGTATCTTTAAGTTCTTTGCCTTTCATATTTTGTAAAAACTCTAAGGTTCCACTTTTGGCAATCGTTCCAAGGTTAGCGACCAATTCATCATAGGTCATCCCAATTCCATTGTCGGTAATGGTAATAGTTCTTTTCTTTTTATCAAAGGAAAGATGGATTTCATACTCATTTGTTTTTTCTAATTTTTCATCTTTTTTTATTTTTAAGTTACAATCACATCATGAGAGAAAATTATTGGCAAAATCATTGCAATTAAATGACGATATTATTGAAAAAATAGGTAATTTGCCAAGAGGTAAATGTTTTTGCAGATTTACTTTAATTGGAAAACAGCCAATAAATTTTTTTGTAAAGAAAATTGAAGGTGAAGAAGGCATAATATGGTATTTGTTGAGGTACGATAAAATGGAAATTTCTATTGAAAGAGAAGTTTTGATAAGAAGATTAAAAGAGAACAATATTAAGGATAACGACATAAATGAAATACTAAATTATTTAGACTTGCATAACAGAACAATATCGATAGTAGAGATTGTAAGGATGTTAGAGAGTAGGAATTACAGTACTGCACAATTAATATCTCTTATGAGATCATTACAAATTAATGATGAAATTATTGTCAATGTATTAGCAGAATTAGATGAAAAAGAAGGTTCATTAAATGCGATTGATATTGATTTGAAATAGAAAATACTTAATAAAGGAGCAGATATTTATGACAGAAATATTGGAATCAAAATTATTAAAAAATTATCAAAAATTGAGATTTAATGCTGATTTAGATTTAAAAAAAGTTAAAGAAAAATTCAAGGATTTATTAGTATTTTCTGAAAATGAGGATCTAATTACTTTTAATATTTCTGATTGTGAATATGTTGTAACAAATACTTACGTTGAAGTTAGATTTCCATTAGAGAAATATTATGAGGTAGCTAATACTTTACTAAACATATTGAGTCTTTATGAAAATGTCCAAAACAAAGAATTTTTTGAGCATTTGTTGGAAATAGTTGGCGCCACAGAATTCGTAAAAAATGGTATGTATATTGAGTTAATTAAAACATTAAGTAAAGAAAATGAGAGATTAGCTTACGATAACGAAGTTTTGAAGAAGAGGTTCAGTGTTTTAGAGAATACTATAACTATCCAAGAAGCACAATTGTCTGAGCTAAAGGCTAAGTTAATGGACTATGAAACTATAAGGCCAGAAATTTTAGAGCAGATGCTAATTGATGAAATAAAAAACAATAGTGAATTTAATGTGATTGAATTTTCTAAGAAAAATAAAGTTTCTATCTTCCAAATTAATTTTGTCTTAAACAAACTCATAAAAGAGGAAAAAGTTATTCAAGTTGATAATATTTATTACGTTAAATCATTTGGTTTGCCAAGATACGTTATGAATCTTTCACTAAGTAAAATTTTTAAGAAACTGCAACAAGTTTTTCTTCCCAAAAAAACATAAAAGAATTAAGTTGACATTATAAAGTCTGTAGTTATCACAGGATAGTTGTTTTCTGCGTATTTTAGTGCAGCCGTTAATTTAGTCTCACTATTGGAAAATATGTCTAAGATACATTGGTCTTTTTTGATTTTATCTCCTGCAGAAACATATAGGAATACTCCAGCAGCTTTATCGTTTGGTGAGCCTGCAATTCTTGCTATTTGTGATATAATCTTATTATTTATATAAAGTACTTTGCCTTTTGAATTACTTAATAAAGGAGCAGAAAATTTGGCTGTAGGTAAATCCTTTTCAGATATATTTGGTTTTCCTCCTTGCGCTTCAACAATTTCTCTTAATTTTTTAAGAGCTTTACCAGACTCTATTACCTTTTTTGCAATATTGAATCCTTGTCCTTTCTCACAGTAGTTCGACATCTCTAAAAGTGTGCCTGCTAATATACAACTTTTGTTAAACAAATATCTACTTGCTTCTTTAGAATTACTTAGAACTTTGAAGACATCAAGACATTCTAAAGCAGGACCCACCCCAAAACCTACCGGTGAGCTTCCATCTGTTATTATGGATTTAGTGTTAATATTTAATCTTTTTCCTAAGAATTCAAATTTTTTACCTAATTTTTTAGCTTGATTAATATCAGCAATTTTTGCGCCTGTGCCAATGGGGATATCAATAACAAGATAATTTGCATTTACGCTTTTCTTTTTTGCTAAAATACTTGCTAATAATAAGCCTTCAGGGTCTAATTTCAAAGGATGTCTAATTTTTATTAATCTGTCATCAGCAGCTGCAAGATTTAAACTACCTCCCCAAACTATACAACCATAGGTCTTTTTTACAATATCTTCCATTTCATTTATAGAAAAAGATACATTTGCTATAGTTTCAAAAGTATCTGCAGTTCCTGATGCAGATGTAATTGATCTTGACGAAGTTTTAGGGAAATAGATATTCAAGCTTGCTATAATAGGAACAATTATCATAGTAGTCCTATTGCCTGCTACTCCTCCGATACAATGTTTGTCAACAACTCTATTGTTTTTCAAATCGAGTGCTTGACCTGTGCTTAAAATTGCATTAGTCATACCCAATATCTCTTCATCTGTCATTCCATTTGTATATAGCGCTGTAATAAACGCAGATACCTCAACTAATCCTATTTTATTGTTTATTAAATCATCAACAATTATTTTGAATTCGTGCTCATTAAGTTCTTCTTTATTCATTTTCTTTTTGATTAAATCAACAGATTCTGTATATGGCAACAAAGTTACTGTTATTAAAGAGTTCTCAGTTATGTTATATTCTTCTGCAAAATTTTTGAAAATTCCAATTTCGTTTTCTTTAATTAACGTGCTACTTGTATCAACTAATGCAGCAATTTCTTTACCATTTATATTAATTAAAATTTTAGAGGAATTAGTTATTGCATAAAGCTTAGCGAAATGGTTATTGAGAATTACTACATCTACATCTGCGTGAATGTCTAATACTTTTGCTTTGAGTTGAAAAACATCCTTATTATTACCATCTTTTTCGTCCTTTGCCATTGTATTGTCTTCTAACATACTTATTCACCTACTCTTGGTAGAAACTATTATTTCAAAACGGATCTTCAATTATGTTAGTATTAGCAGCAAGCATCAGTAATTGCGGTGAAAATACACCTTTTTCAGTTATATATGCTTTGATGTAATCTGCATTAGTTACGTCAAACGCAGGGTTTTCAACATTATATTTGACTTTTTTGTTTCCGATAATCTCTTTTTTGTCTCTAAACTCTATTTTTTCAATAATCCCAAATCTTGTTATTGGGTCATATTTGTACAATTCAGTAGCTGAATAAAAAGGGATAGAATAAACTTTACATATTTCAGCAACTAATCTTGTGCCAATTTTATTAATTAAATCACCTGTAACAGTTATTGCGTCAGCTCCAACGAAACAAATATCAACTTTTTTTGCATACATACTTATGGCAGAATCAACAATTAGTGTGGTTGCAATCCCATGAGATGATAATTCTTCAGCAGTTATATAACCTTGACCAACAGGCCTAGTTTCTGTGCAAATTACTTTAAATTTTTTGTCAAGATTACGAGCATTTTTAAGTATAGCCATTACTGTATTGCTATGGCAATGTGTTAATACAGTCATATCGTCGCTTATCAATTGCGAGCCAAAGTGTGCAATCTTTTGTAAATTTCTTTCATTAATCTCAAAAAATTTATTTATGCTTTCGAGGAAACTTTTTTTTGCGGCTCTAATATCTAATTTACTATTGTAATTAGATAAAATTTGTCTAAGAATATTCCTTAACATAGGTTCTGTGGGTCTTGTTTCTGATAGCAAATCAGCTAGTTCTACTAATTCTGAGTACAACTCTTCACTAGTTTTTGCTTTCGAAGTAGTTACTTGTATTTGAAAACAATCTAAAGCTGCTTTAGCAACTTTTCTAGCACCTTGAATCTTTAATTCTTTTATCTTTTTAATATAATTTTCAATTTTCTTATGCATGATTATTCAACTGAATTATAATATTTAATTTTTAACTTATTAATATGTCTTTAATGGACAGATACCTTGCATTAGTAGTCATTATCATTGCAAATATATTTATTCAACATATTTTTGCTGAATGTGCCATTAAATACGACATTCCAAACACAATAGTATTACCGTCGGTTTCATATATAGGGGATGAATTTGATGAAGAAGAAATAGTTAGTTATGGAGAGCCCATGGTTGCTTCTTTAAGGTTTGTTGATGGCAATGGAACAATTACTTTTCAAAATGGGATTAAAGTAAAAGAAGATACTATAGATTCTATAAGAACTGCATTGGATTTAGTTATTAAAGAGCTAAACTATTCTGGCATTAAGAGAAATTGTAATATTATAATTGAAATTCGTTCATTAGATGGTCAAAAATCAAAATACACAATTTCAGGTCCTTCTGGGGGACTTGGTTTTTACATTTTACTTAAAGCTGAGCTTGAGCAAAAAAATCTAAGAAAAGATTCAGCAATTACAGGCGCAATAACTCAAAATGGATTAATTTTGCCTGTTGGTGGCTATTACTACAAAGCAAAATTACTATATCCTAAAGTTAAATATTTTGTTGTTCCACAATTGGATGTTTTAGACCAATTATTTCTTCAGAGTTATTTTTCTTCATCAAATGGTTTAAAAATTATTGAAGTCCAAAATGTTACTGACGCATATAAATTTTTCACAAGAGAAATTCAGCTCAAACCAAAGGATGAAATTTATATCGAATATAAAAAAGTTAATTTAACTAATATTTCTTACTATAACTTTGATAATAAAACGTTGTTTCATTTTGATTTTTTTGTTAAAAATCGAATTCAAACTGTCAATGAATCAATAGCAGAGAAGTATAATACTCCTTTACTGCTAAGTGTTAGAAAATATTTGCAAGATAGATTAAGTGATATAAAAAGCCAACATGAACTAGGATATCTTTATACTGCTGGTAATGAACTATTTTTGCTTGAATCCGAATTGCTAGCAATAGATTTTGCTTTGAATGATGGTGATTATTATGCTTTCAAGGGCTTAATAAATGATGCTTATTATGAATGTCAGCCTTATAATGCACTTAAACAAACAGATATTTTATTCAAAAAAGATTACTTAAATTTCTTAACAGGGCTTAATGCCAGATATTTCTGGGGTTTAAAGAAATTAAAGGATATTGATTCAAAAATAAAAAGTTCTAATTCAAAGGAAGAATTAGTTTTAATAGCTTATGATTTGGGTTATGCAATTAATTGGTGTAAATATTCAACTGGATTATTTGACTATTATGTGATTGACAAATCAACTAAAAAAGAACTTGTAAACCTTAGTGAAATTTCAGATGACTTAGAAAGTCTCTTGAAGAATTATTCTAAATATTCTTATCATCCAGATTCTGAAGTAAGAAAGTACTATAATTATGCAAAAGAATCTTTTGAAAGTAAAGATTATTTTTCTTCATTATTTAATCTTTATTTTGCAAAAGCAATTGATGGTACATTTAATGATCTTTCAATGAACAAAACTCAAAGATTGGTTGAACTTTCTAATTACGAGTATAAAGGTTATTGGGCCAAAGTTTACGAAACACAGTTCAGATACTTATTACAAAGAAATGAAGTAGATACAGCAATTAAAATAGGTAATTTAGCAAAAGCTATGAGTGAAATGGATGACTTTATTGAATCAAGAAAGTTTAATATAAAAATTGTAAGTTCTACAGAGAAAAGTATAGATAATATTATAGAAATTATTGACAAAGTAGTTTATAATAAATCAAACATATCAAGTTCAAGTATGGAATGCAATTGTGAAAAATTTATTCCAAAGTCATTAGTTTCACGAGATTTATTTGAAAAAGAAAAACTCAAAAATTTCGTTTATGGCTTTGTCTTAGGTTTTTCAAGCATTTTAATATTATTTGCAATAGTTTACTTAATTTGGAATTATGTAAATGCTGGACATCGCTACAAATATCGAAAACCTTGAAAAGAGAGAATTATCTAATTTTTATAATAAGTGGAGAATTAACATTAACTTTTGTGGTATTTTTATTGAGGCCTAGCGCTTCTACAAGAGTAAGATTAGTCAAATCGTTTATAGTGTTGTTAAGTATCCTTATTTCGGATACTACGTAATAGGTTTGATTGTTCAAAGGTATCCATGAAGAATTGGTGAAACTTCCAGTGCAATTATCAAAAGCAAAGATGTATCCACTTATTCCAAAGTCATCACTAATGTTAATTTTGAATTCCGTTGATTGCCCAGATTTTGTATTATTCCAATATTGGCTATTAATAATAAAAGTTGGAGGAGTATTTGCTGGAATAATTATCAAAACAATACTATTAGTGTTGATATTTGCTAAAGTTGAATTACTTTTTACTCCATAACTAGCAGTGAAGTTATGCGGGTTATGATTAATAGATGATGTAGGGAAATATGTAGTTGAATTCACTATGGCAAGACTTGTTAAACCATTTGAATTAGTTAATCCAAAATCATAAATTTCGTTAATATTTGATCTTGCATTTACATTTGCATTCGCTAAAGGATTTCCATTCACGTAAGTAATATTTACTGTTACATACCATTGAATAGTTATATTATTTCTGATGTCGTTTATTCCGTCAAAAACAATACCTGAATTTTCGTTAATATTTGAGACATTTAAGAACTTGTTATTGCCAGAAAAGCTTGATGCACTAGATCCATTTATGAATATAGAATATTGGTTTGATGCCTTTAGACTAGTATTGCTAACTAAATTTGAACTTGAATTTTCAAAATAGAAATGATAAGTGTTTGACGAATTAAATAGACTATTAGTTACAGTGTTGTTGTTTGAATTTACTAACATTAGACTATATCCATTCAGTGTACTTGTGTTTAATCCGTTAAGGTAGTTGTCATTACTTGAAAGTAAACCTATGGAATTTGAGCTATTTTGAACAACAATATTAATATTTAGCAAACTACTATCATTGGAATTATTCAGAAGAATTCCATAAGTTTTCTCAACAGAAGAGTTAGTTTGATATATATTACAGTTTCTAATAGTTATATTGCTAACATTCAAAATTTCAATTCCTATTCCTGGGCTTTGTGATGAATAATTAATTACAAAGTTATTACAATCAAGAATTGTATTATTACCAATTATCTTAATAGCAGGTCCAGAGCAACTTATATTTTCAGTCATGGTCATAGAA
>JAVZJF010000047.1:0-7386 GCA_038870935.1 Candidatus Anstonellales archaeon
TAGAGGCTAATGCTGATTATGACTTAATTTATACAGACGCTGAAATAATAAAAGCTAATGGGGATAGAACAGGTAAAAGATATAGCAACATTTTCAATATTCGCAAGAGAATAAATTCTGGTTATATATATAATGATTTAAAAAAATCAAATTTTATAGTTTTTTCTTCAGTAATGATCCGTAGAGACATTTTAAGGGAATTCAAAGGCTTTGATGATAAGCTTTCAGTCTGTATTGATTGGTGGTTTTTTATAGAATTATCAAGAACGCATAAATTTTATTATCTAGATCAAGTACTTACTTATATTCGTATTCATGGTGGTAACGATTCATTGCATAACATTGATAGATTTTATATGGATTATGTTGAAATTTATGGAAGACTCTTAGCAAAGCATCCTAACGACAATGAGTTATTGTTCAGAAAATGTTTCAACCTTATACTTTTAGGGCATTCTAAAACTGCACATGATGAGATACTTCAAAGTTCCTTATTGTTCAGAGATGTCAGACTTACTTTTTTATTTCTCTTTACTTTACCATTTTTTGATAAAATGTTAAGGTTAATAATAGATTTTCGTTTGTGGCTAATTCATAGATTTGTTTACTCTTAAATTATTTATTAATAAATCCTATTAACTGAGAAATTAAACCCTCTGTGTCAAGGCCCAGTCTTTTCTTAAGATAATCGTGGTTTCCTACAACATTAACAAAATTATGAGCTATTCCAAGGTGTTTAAAGCGTATGTTTTTTTGTGAAATATCACTCTCACTCATTAAATTGGCTATCTGGTAACCAATAAGTTGGCCAATTCCATTTTCATATGAATGTTCCTCTACTACTATTAATTTATCCCATCTTAAAATAAGTTCTTTAACTTTGTTTTTTGTTATGGCATTGATGTATGGAAAAGTTAAGACTGCACAATCAACATTAAATTTTTCTTTTAAATAAGTGGCTGCTTCAAGGCAATTTTTTGCAATAATCCCTGATGTTATTATTAATGCCTCATCACCATTTTTTAAAAAACACCCATTCAGGAGATCTATATCCTCTGCATCAGAATGTAATTTTTGTTCATTTCCACGCCCCAACCTTATATAGGATGGTTTCTTAAGAGCATAGCTCCTTAAAATACATTTTTTTGCTTCCAGCTGATCTGCAGGACAGTATATTTCCATATTTGGAAGGCTTCGCATTATTCCAATATCTTCTATAGAATGGTGTGTTGGGCCAAGTGCCCCATAGCACAAGCCACCGCCGCTCCCAACGATTATTATCGGCAGATTTTGATAGCATACATCTATTCTTATTTGCTCCAAACATCGAAACGTTATAAAAGGTACTATAGAATAAACAAAGACGGTTTTTCCGGATAATGCTAAGCCAGCAGCTATACCTATTGCATTTTGCTCTGCAACTCCTACATTAAAAAACTGTGTATCTTTAAACAAGACTTCTAATTCCTCAAACAATGAAAAGCCCATATCAGGTGTTATTAATACAGAGTCTTTATTCTTAAGTGCTAATTGTTTGAACAATTCTACAAATGTTTTTCTCATGAGAGCTCCTCCTTAGCTTTTAAGTATTCTTCTTCAGATGGTGACTTATAGTGCCATTCAATTTTATTTTCCATGAATTTTACCCCTTTACCTTTGACAGTGTGTGCAATTATACAAGAAGGTTTATTCTTGTCAAAAGGTAGTTCGGCATAAGTCTTTAATAATTCTTTTATGTCATGTCCATTTATCTCTCTCACGCTCCAGTTAAATGCTTTTAATTTTTCTTTAAGCGGTTCTAGATTTATTACGTCCTCTACTTTACCGAAACTTTGAATTTTATTATAATCTATAATTAAAGTTAAATTATCTAATTTTTTGTGCCCAGTGAACAAGATAGCTTCCCACGTTGATCCTTCATTTAGTTCACCATCACTAACAATAACATAAACTCTTTTTTGATTTTTTGAAATTTTATTTGCTAAAGCCATACCTATACCTATACTGAGACCATGACCTAGAGATCCAGTAGTTGCATCTACTCCTATTTTTTTGTTTAATACTGGATGGCCAAAAAAAGCCCCATTGTTTTTTGCAAAAGAGTAGAGATCTTCTTTAGTTATAAAACCTTTTTTATATAGGATTGCATATAAAGCGGCACAGGCGTGCCCTTTACTTAGAATGATTTTGTCACGATTTGTGTTGACAAGATTTTCTTTATTAATATCTGCTTGATAAAAGTAAAGGCTCACTAAAATTTCTACTACAGAATACGCACTTCCTATATGGGATGATTTAGAATTTGTTATTATATCCAATGTAATAGATCTTATTTCTTTGCAAAGTTTTTCTAAGTATTCTATTGTTTTGTTCTGATCATTCATCAATATCACGCATTTGATAAAGTTCTATATGAAACAGTTTTTTAAAATATTCAAAAAATTAATTTAATATGTCAAATTCGTTTGAGAACGAGTATGTTGTTATTCTTGCTGGTGGATTAGGCACAAGGTTGAGAGAAGAGACAGAATATAAACCAAAGCCTTTAGTGCAAATAGGAAACCTACCTATTATAGTTCATCTGATGCTTTATTATTCCGGTTATGGTTTAAAGAAGTTCATAGTTTGTTTAGGTTATAAGGGAGAAATGCTAAAAGAATATTTTTTAAATTTTAAGTATTTGGCAAATGATTTTAAACTATCTTTTAAATCTGATAAGATAGAGTTGTTAAATGGATTTAATAATATGTCTTTGGATTGGGAGATTCTATTTTTGGATACAGGTTTAAATTCTAATACTGGCAAAAGAATTGCATTAACTGAGAAACATATAGATTCTGATTATTTCATGGTTACTTACGGTGACACGTTATCTGATGTAGATCTAATTAGTTTAGCAGAGTATCACAAGAAAATGAAAACGATAGGTGTATTAACCGGTGTCTTACCGCACTCTAAATACGGTACTATGATTTACGAACCACCAGGAATCGTAACACAATTTCAAGAAAAGCCGCTTCTTCAAGATTACGTAAATGGCGGTTTTTACAGATTTAGTAAAGATCTCTTTGATTTTTTAGATGTTAATAAAAATCAAATTTTTGAGATAGATGTACTTCCTGAACTGGCTGCAAAAAGGCAACTTGCAGTTTATGGTCATAGAGGTTTTTGGTTTGCTATGGATACTTATAAAGATTATATAGAAATAAATGAAATGTGGAATAAGAATTATAAACCATGGTTAAAAAAATTGTAAACTTTTTTTGTCACTTGTTAACTTTTTTATCTAAGAAATCTTCAAAGATAGAAACTACATAGTTTAACATATCTTTGTTAATCCCTGGATATACGCCTATCCAGAACATATTGTTCATGATGTAGTCTGCATTTATTAACTTGCCAATTTTTTTGTATTTAATATTATTATAAGCAGGTTGTCTTATTATATTCCCTCCGAAAAGCATTCTTGTTGCAATCATATTATTTTCAAGATAAGTGACTATCTCATGTCTTGTAAAAGGTGCTTGCTGAGTCAAACATAGAGGAAAACCAAAAGGACTGATATATGTGTTTTTTTGTATTTTTGGCAAGAGAAAATAGGCTTCATATCTCTTTAACTTTTTTAACAACATAAAGAAATTCCTTCTTCTTATTTCAATGAATTTACTTAGTTTTTCAAGTTGTGCTAAACCAATAGCTGCTTGCATTTCTGTCATTTTTAAATTGTATCCTATGTTTGAGTAAATATATTTATGATCATATCCATATGGCAAATCACCTAACTTGAAACCAAATCTTCTTCCACAACTATTATCTTTTCCTGGTTTGCACCAACAGTCTCTACCCCAATCCCTTATCGATTCTATTATTCTTTTAAACAGAGAGTTATTTGTAATTAATGCACCGCCTTCTCCAGTAGTTATATGATGAGCTGGATAGAAACTAAACGTTGCAATATGACCAAATGTTCCAACTAATTTTCCACAGTATTTTGCGCCTAATGCATCACAACAATCCTCTATTAAGTAAAGATTATGCTCATTACATATGTCAGTAATTTCTTTAACATCAAATGGGATTCCTAAAGTATGGGCTAACATTATTGCTTTTGTTTTTTTTGTTATTGCTTTTTTAATTGTTTCAACAGAGGGATTATAAGTTTGCAGTTCTGGATCAACAAATACTGGCTTGCACTTATATTGAATTATTGGATTTACTGTAGTTGGAAACGAAGATGCTGAAGTTATAACTTCTGAATTTTCTGGGATAGCATTATCTTTTAGCATGGGTGATCTTAATGATGCAAATGCAAGTAAATTTGCTGAAGAGCCAGAATTTGTAGTTATGCAATAATTTAAACCGTGAAACTCTTTAAACTTTTGTTCAAAGTTCTCTATAAATCTTCCATTAGTTAACCAAAAATCTAAAGCAGATTCAATTAGATTTTGCATTTCTTTATAATCGAAAACTCTTCCAGAATAATTGATTCTTGTTTTACCAGGGATAAAATTATTATTTACCTGAAATTTTTTTTCCCAGTAAATCTTAGCTAACTGTAATATCTGCTCCTTAATTACTTCATGATCTTGATTAGTCATATTCTCACGTAAATCAAAATAGAAAATCTTTGTAGTGTAAATACCAGTCAATAGTTTTTTTAATTCCTTCAGAGAATTTATATTCAGCCTTCCAATTCAGTTCACTTTCTATTTTTTTGGACGATAAATATTGCTTCTCTATCTCTTTGTTATTCTTCTTTCCGAGTAATGGTTGTTTTTTGTAGCCCATCATTTCAGAAATTATTTTAATCACTTCTAATACACTAAATACTTCATTACTACCTACATTATAAATATTTCCATTTGCTTTCTTGAATTTTTCAGCTATGGTTATATATGCATTAGCAGCATCTTCTACATACAGATACTCTCTCAAAGGAGAGCCATCACTTCTTAGTTTAATTGTATCTCCTTTAATTATTGATCTTATGACGTATGGGATTAATCTTTGGAAGTTAAAGTCGCCTCCACCATATACATTTGAAAGTCGTGTTATACATATAGGCAATCCATAAGTGTGATGGTAAGATAAACTAATCAATTCCGTACACCTTTTTGAAACATCATAAGGATAGATAGGTTTAGGATCCATTGTTTCTTCATAAGGTAGTTTTTCTAGTTCGCCATATGCTTTATCAGATGAAGCAATTATTAATCTGACGTATCTGTTGTAATATCTAGCTGCTTCTAACAAATTTAAAGTTCCAACCACATTTGTTAAAAATGTTTCTCTAGGATTGTTTAATGCATTAACTACCTGTGTTTGTGCAGCTAAATGAAACACAATATCGATGTCATAATCAAACAATATCCTTTTTAAATAATCGATATCTTTCAAATCGCCTCTCGTTACTATTAATTTTTGGTATAGTCTTTCAAGAGTGAGTCTAGATACAGGTAACATATCACGTTCACAAACGATTACATTATTCTTAATAGATAACTTCTCACATAGGTAAGAGCCAATGAGTCCACTTGCACCTGTTATAAGAATGTTTTTATCTTCAAGTTTGAAATAGTTGATTGACATAATTGCACCATTTCTATGATGTAGAAAATAGTATTTAAACGAATCTTTCAATATTAAATATTTTAACATGTAAGATGTTTTTTATCTATGTGTATGGCTTTATAACTTTAGTAAAATAATTTAATTAATTGAGTATATCTGAACAAATCTATATTTCTAATTCTCTTGGTGAAAAGCAAACCTATTTCTCAAAAAGATTTAGAAAATGATAAAAAAACATATAAAGAAATTTTTGTTTATTTTAAGAATAATCGTCTCCAAGTTAATAGGTGTGATTTAATATTTAACGTTCAAGATTTGGGAGATTTCGATTTGAAGTGATGATTAGTAAAAAATTTCTAATATCTAATTTCTAACAACATTTATTAATCTGAGATATAAATTTATGACTTTATTAGATTAGCTTGTGTAAATTTAGGATTCTCTTAATATGGTTTGTTTTGTTCTTGTAAGAAAAGCAGAATGATAAAAATGCATAGGTTTTAAGTTTACTTATGTATGGTAATTTAATTTTTCTATTAAATTTAAGAAACCGATTGGTGCATAACCACACAGAATCTTGATGAGATTATTAATTCATGTCAAAGATCTCAAATTTTATTAAGACTATACAGTTAATTTGGTATAAAAACAAGCATAAGATACTACTTATATTTTTAATAATTCATAAAGTTTACTGTTTTTATTTTTTAATGAAACTAACTGGATATATTTATTAAAGTAATTAGCAATTAATAGATCATAAACATCTTTTTGACTTAATCCTCTAGTTTGCATATAAAACATTTCTTCTTCTCCAATTGTTCCTATTGTAGCTGCGTGTCCGGCTCTTACGTCATTTTCTTCTATAATCATACTTGGTATAGATATAACTTCAGAATCATTGCCAACCATTAATGACGAATCTTTGAGATAAGCATCAGAATTAATTGCACCATTAACTATTTTAACAACTCCATTAAAGACTGCTCTTGCGTGGTCAAATACTATTGTTGAGGCATTGACATTAGATTTAGTAAATTTTTTATTATGGACTACTTTTAGATTTATCTCTGATTTTGAATTCTGTTTTAAAAGGGATGCCAAATAGATTTCAGCTTCACTATTGTCTTCAATTAAATTAAAGTTTATGTTAGCAAAATGAGTAAAGTTTTCAGAAATTCCTTTAACCAGATAAAAGAATTTAATTTTGCTATTACTTTTACAATAAAAAGACAAATTTAAATTGTTTTTTAATAGATTGGGCTCATCGTTTATTATTACAAGTTCAATATTTGTATTTTGAGGAACAACTATAGAGTTTAATTTATCAAGTATTTCGTTATTTGCAATTTCTTTACTTGTCAAAAATGAATCTTCTTTTAAGATTAATTCATACATGTTATCACCATTGCAAGTTATATGATTAACCGACACTACCTTCCATGCTCATTGATATTAATCTGTTTAGTTCTACAGCGTATTCCATTGGTAACTCTTTTGTAAAAGGTTCTATGAATCCTTGAACAATCATAGACATAGCTTCTTCTTGTGTAATTCCTCTGCTCATCAAGTAAAATAGCATTTCTTCATCGACTTTGCTTGTTATTGCTTCATGTCCGAGAGAAATTTTCTTTTCCTTTATGTCCATTACTGGAATAGTGTCTGATGCAGATATATCGTCAAGTATAATTGCATCACATTTAACATTTATTCTTGAGTTGGTTGCACCTGAAGCAACTTTAACAAATCCTCTATATACAGTTCTTCCCCCATCTTTGCTCAATGATTTATTTGTTATGCTCGATGTAGTGTTTT
>JAVZJF010000048.1:0-7223 GCA_038870935.1 Candidatus Anstonellales archaeon
AACTAGTAGTCTGTGTAACAGCAGTTCCAGCAGTTCCTGTTAAACTAGCAAATATCCCTGAAAACCATGTATAAGCCAAAGCAGCCAATGCAATCACTATCATCAATATCAAAATTATTGCAATTACTTCAGATACACCTTTCATATTATCACCTAACAACTAATTGCTCTTGAGTCTGATAAACCAGTTTCAATTGTTATAGTTAGAATTGCACCACAAACTGCTGAAATATTTGTTATATTGTAAATAGTACCTAAATTACCAGGTGTTACAATTTGTGGTGTTGCACCCTGAAAATATGAATATACGCCATTTATATATGCGCTCGATTTACTAGCATTAAAACTCTGTGTTCCTGTATTCCTTATTGTAGCATTTACCCCCCAAGTAGCACTTCCAGTATATTTTGCACTCTCAATTTTAAACTGCGTAACCATAGAACTAGTAGTCTGTGTAACAGCAGTTCCAGCAGTTCCTGTTAAACTAGCAAATATCCCTGAAAACCATGTATAAGCCAAAGCAGCCAATGCAATCACTATCATCAATATCAAAATTATTGCAATTACAGACGATATTCCTTTCATTTTACTTTCACCTTTTCTAATTTATCATGTACATCTAATAGTACATTTACAGTATATAACTGTACCATTATCATTACTAATATAAGTGCATTAGTAAATAAAGTTATCTCTGTTGGCCTTATTGCAAACGCTGTAAACATTATAAGCACTATTAAGGTAACTATTATTTCAACAAATATAGTTATGGTTTTTACAAACAATTTAAATTTCATTGCGAAACCTCCTTTCTAAGTTTAATGCCAGGGTATGACATAAGTTGTGAAATAGGTGTACCCCCTCTTATTTTTCTTGAAATGTTATCCAATTGATCTATCATTGCTTGATTGCTTTCCAATATTTTTTGATTTTGATCAACCATTTTTTGCAAATATTCTGTTAAAGGTTTTAATGCTTCTGTGCTTGGAGCAGATATTTCTTCTTTTCCAGCAGCCTCAACCAAAGCAATAAAATTTCTCATCATGTTTGTTAATTCCTCAATTTTTGGAGGCAATTTTGAAATTTCATTTCTTAACTCTGCATTTGCTTGAATCACATCGTTAACAATCTTTTGATTGCTTCTTATTAATTCAATTATTTGATTTATTAATGCTTGCAATTGAGGAATTGTTCCTGCTTGCTCAACTTTTTCTATTCTTTGCTCCAATTTCTTTAGGGGGGTAACTGGTATAATTTCATAGCTTTCTGCTTCTTCTGGCATAACAAATATTTTAGTTAACCGCTATATAAATCTTAAGAATAAATTAATATTTAAGAATTTAACAAAAACTCAAATAAAATTAAAATTTCTTACTAAGATGCTGAGCATTTCACATTAGTTTTAGTTATAGATGCTGCTGGTGCAGAAACTGTAACATCTTTTGTACCAGAGCTTATTTCTGTTTTGTTTGTAGCTATAATTGATCTAACTTCTCCTGGGTTAAGCAACTCACCAATTGGCCAACTCTCATCAGTTATTGTAAATTCATCCCCACCCCAAAACACAGAAATCTCAGTTCTATTTATGCTGTATGTTGCTCCAAGATGTCTTATTGCAAATTTTAATTGGTATTTACTATCAGAGCTAGACCATTCGCAAACAGGATCAATTGCAAATGCAACTGCTTTATCTAACCTTATTGTTGTTTGTTCTACACCGCTTGTTGTACCTCTTGATGCAGTGCTAAACAAATTAATAGCAAAAGTATATGTTAAGCTTACCAATGCAACTACTATAATAACAATTAATATTGTTGCTAGTATTGTAGATATTCCTTTCATGTAAACCTCCTACTAAGAATTACATTAAACTTGTATATAAAAATTAAATAAAAAAGAAATTAGTATTCTTCTCCACCTTCTGGTGAAGGCATTTTTGGTGTTCCACCTTTTTCTAGCTTTCCTGCAGAAATTATGTCATCTATTCTTAAAATCATTTCAGCAGCTTCTGCAGCAGACTTTATTGCTTGTGTTTTTATTTTTAATGGCTCTATCACGCCTTTAGCTCTCATATCAACTATCTTTCCTGTATAAACATCTACACCGTAAGTAAACTTGTCTTCTTCATGAGCTGATCTAAGCTCTACTAAAATGTCTATTGGATCTAAACCAGCGTTTTCTGCTAATGTTCTTGGAATTATTTCCATAGCATCCGCAAAGGATAGTATTGCTAGTTGTTCTCTTCCTGAAAAGCTTTGTGCAAATTCTCTTAATCCTTTGGCAACTGCTTCTTCAGGTGCTCCTCCACCAGCAACTATTCTTCCAATCTCTAAGGCTGAAATCAAAGAGCCAATCGCATCTTCTAAAGACCTTTCTACTTCGTCAACTACGTGCTCTGTTCCACCTCTTATTAATATAGAAACTGATTTTGGATTCTTGCATTCTCTTACAAATATCATTTGTTCACCAGCAATTTTTTGTTCTTCAACAATGCCTGCAAATCCTAAGTCTTCTTTTGTCAGGTCTGACAAGTTAGAAACAATTCTTCCTCCTGTTGCTTTTGCTAATTTTTCCATATCTGATTTTTTAACTCTTCTTGCTGTTAAAATTCCTTTTTTTGCTAGGTAGTGCTGAGCTACATCGTCTATGCCTTTTTGACAAAACAAAACATTGCAGCCAGAAGCAGCTACCTTTTCAACCATATCTTTTAAAATTTTTTCCTCTTCTTCTAAGTATGTTTGTAATTGATTTGGCGATGTGATTTGAATTTGTGCTTCTGTTTCTGTTTTTTCAATTTCTAATGAAGTGTCTAGCAAGGCAATTTTTGCATTTTTAACGTATTTTGGCATGGCTGGATGAACAACTTCCTTATCAATTATAATACCTTTTATTAGCTCTGTATCTTCTGAAGAACCTCCTTGTTTTTTCTCAAGCTTTATATTTTCCTTATCAATAACAATTTTTCCATCAATTTTTTCCATAACAGTTTTTACTGCATCTACTGCTAATTTTGCTAGGTGCTCTGAAGCCCTTTCAGCACTTTTTCCGCTCATTGATGTCATTGCAATTTTTATTAAAGTGTTGGTGTCTTCTGGCTTAATTTCTTCTGATATGCTTTTAAGAATTTCTAAGGCCTTTTCGCTAGCTAACTTATAACCTTTTGTAATAACAGTAGAGTGTATTTCTTGGTCAAGCAAAGTTTCTGCTTTTTTTAGCAATTCGCCAGCCAAAACTGCTGCTGTTGTTGTTCCATCGCCTACCTCTTCATTTTGCGTTTTAGCAACCTCTACAAGCATTTTTGCAGCAGGATGTTCTATTTGCATTTCTTCAAGAATTGTAACACCATCATTTGTTATTACTATATCTCCAAGATTATCAACAAGCATTTTATCCATTCCTTTAGGTCCTAAAGTTGTTCTAACTGCGTCTGCTACTGCTTTTGCTGCTGCTATGTTGTTGTGTTGAGCATCTTTTCCTAAGGTTCTTAAAGTACCTTCAGGCAAAACTAAGATTGGTTGTCCAGCTAATTGCTGTCCATTAGCCATAAAATCACCTCATAAGTATTAGTAAAAATATATGTGTATGTAAGTATATTTAAACTTAATGGTTTAAACTACAAAAAGTTTTAAAACGATTACATGGTTTTTGCTAATTTCTTACCAATTATGAAGACTACAAACAAAACCACTAAAAAGCTTATTAATGACTGAATAAAATGGCCTACCATGAATTTTGAAAGTCCTATTTCTATTGCTAAATCTGGATTTAAGAAAGTTATGTATGGGCTGTATATTGGTGTTATAAGATCTGCTACCAAAGCATCTATTAATGTTTTAGCTGCAAAACCTGTTACCAAACCTAGTGCAACTGCTATTACATTTTGTTTTTTAACGAATTCTATAAATTCTTTAAAAATTCCCATTTTAATCGCTAATTATACTTATTTAGAAGGTTTTAAAACTTAAGCTATAATGCCTTTTTTGCTCTTTTTATTAGCTCCTTTTTTTCAATTTCTTCAAGTTCTTTCCTTTCAATTAAGGGTATTCCTAACATTTCTTTGTCTTTAGCCTTTTCAGTTATAAGCAGTGCTGGTTTTTTAACAAAGTTTATAAATTTTTTCAAATCTGCAGCCCTTTTTATTAACCTTTTTTTATTTACTTCGATTTCAGAAGCAATTAGTAATTTTTCCTTTACAAAAACATCTAAAGGAGATTGCTTAACAAAATCTGTTTTAAAACCAATTTTTTCTAAACTTAATGCAACATCCTTTTCAATTGAATCTCTTGGTTCGCCGCAAACTTCATATTTTTTAAAAATTTTAACAGGTTTGATTATTTCTTCATTAAGTATATTTTCTATTTTTTCAGCAATGTCTATAAGCATTCTTAATTGCTTTTTCTCATGCTCGTATATTACTTTTTTATTTATTCCAACAGCTTCTGCTAATTCTCTTTGAGTTAAATTTTTGTTTTTCCTAGCTTCTCTAAGAATTTCTGAATCAATCTCAACATACAAACCGCCCTTATCTCTATAAATTTTTGGAAATATTTTGTTTTCAATTAATTCTTCAAATGTTTTTAAAGAAAGTGTTGGTAATTCAAATCTTTCATAAACTATTCCAGCCTTTAATTTTTCTCTATTTGTTTGTAAACCTATAAGCATTGGATAGCCATCTAAATTGTTTGTAATTATTTTTAAATTTCTTGCTTGTTTTTTTTGAAAAGCATCAACATTTAACAAAACTTTTAAAAACAATAACATTTCTTTTTTTGCAATTATATCAAAACATCCGCGATACTCGCAAGTAACATAATCGTTCTTTTCTAAAAAGTTTTTAACCTCTTGCTTTAAATTTAACATATTTTTAAATTAATTAATAACAAAATAAATCTTTAATGGGCGAGAATTTCATGGGCGGGTAATTTTTCCCGATGCTTAGTCTGGTAGAGCGCCAGTCTTATAAAATGACGTTAGTCATTTTTAATGACTACGCTCTGTAAATACTGGAGGTCGAGAGTTCGAATCTCTCCTCGCCCACTTTATGGTATTGCTTGCATTGCAATTGCCCCTTGCGCAGTTGTTATTTTAACTGTTTTTTCAGATTCATAAGTAGGATTAGTTATGGTAACATTGTCTACATTTCCTGGTGCAATTTTATTTCCAGTAGGTGTTCCAGCTTTTATTGTAGCAACTTGATCGTTAACATATGCTGCAAAACTTGTTAAATCAACTTTTCCAGTATTTCTAATGTAAACAATAATTTCGTTTGAACTGCCTTTAGAAATAGATTCTATTTTCATCTGAGCTAACATGGTTGATATGGTTTGGCTAATTGCTTGTTCACTAGAAGTAGTTATTTTAGAAAAAAAAGTTGTAAACGTAACATAACCTAAGCCAGTTAAAGATATGGCTATCATTAAAATTAAAATCATAACGATAATTGTAGATATTCCATGCATATTAAGATTTTAATGTTTTAAATAAATAAAGACTATTAATTAAATGGGCCGGTGGTCCAGCGGTCTAAGACGCTGCCCTAAACAAATGGTTTTTCATTTGTTGGTAAATACAAGGCAGAGATCGCAAGTTCAAATCTTGCCCGGCCCACTCTTATGGGCTGGTAGATCAATGGAAGATCGCTTCCTTGGCAATATAAACCAATGTGGAAAATTTTCATCCATATGAGGTTAGGGGTTCAAATCCCCTCCAGTCCATTTACCCTATATATTATAGAATTTAATACCTCAATGCGCCCAAAGGGTTTGAGGGGTAAGAAAAAACTAAAATATGGAACTTTGACATTAAGATACAATTCCAAGAAACTTGCTATGGAATTAAATAAAAGGGCGGAATCTTTGATAAATATAGAGTATTAAAATCCCGACCAGTCCATCAAATAAAATAAGTTAGCATAGAAGTTTCTATAATTCCTGCTATAATTATTATCACTATAGAAAATGCTAAGAAAAATAAAGAATCAATTATTGCAATACCTATTTTTGTTTTTTTAGTTAAGTTTATAGAAACTATTGCACCTGCTATGGATGCTAAAAAGTAAGCTAAAACTTCTGGTAGTAAATAAGGAAAATTAAAAAAAGTACGAGTAACAAATGTTAAAGAATCAGAAAAATTAAACAAAGCTTTTATCATTTTCCCCCACATAACGCCTAATATTGATGCATTCCAAGATAAAAGAAGTAAGGAGCCAGAGCCATAAAATAATGATAAAAGAAAGAAGAAAAACAGTAATCCAAGGTTGTTAATAACTATTTTGCTAAATAACGATGAATGCTCTAAGAGAAAGTTTAAATTAAATTCAATTGAAAAAGCTCCTGAAGAAAATTTTTTAATTTGTTCACTAAAAATTAAACTAGAATGGTCTTCTGGTAAAAAAGCATAAAATATTGCAAATGCAAAAGACATTCCAAAAAATAAATAAAAATAAGTTTCAATAGCCTTTTTATGTCTTTGAAATATTTTTTCAAATTTAGGTTCCCATTCTTCATTTTTTATTAATCTTATTACAACAGGTGCAGTTGCTAATGTTGTTAAAAAAATAGTTGGAAAGGATGGAGCATCTTTAAAAACAAGGTATGAAAAACCAATTCCTAAACTTGCAAATATAAAACCTAAAAATATGCTGTAATAAGGCTTTTTTTCAATTAAATAAGATTTTAGCAAAATGTCAATCATAGTTATATATATATATGAATTGTTTATAATATTTTATGAATATTATGAAACAAAAAACTCTTTATGCAATAGTTGTAATAGTGATAATAGCGATTGCGATATTTGGTTGGTATTATTTCAGTTCTGTTGGCAAAATGATTTGGGTTGGTGAGGGTGGCGGTGGTTATAGATATTATTGGAACTGTAGTGGTTTTATAAAATGTTCAGATAAAAATCCAGGTAATTGTACAAAAACTAGTAGAACTTGTTAATTTTTTTTCTTTTTCTAAAACGATAATTTTATAAATATGTTTTAATTAGTTAATAATTATTGATAAAAAATTGGAGCAAAAAAGCAAATGAACAAAATAATTTTTCAATTGCATTCTAAGAAAGTTTTTCTTAAAATTTATTAAGGTGCTTCTATGGATTTAATAACAAAAAATCGTATCCCAACTAAGTATTTTGTAACCAAAGGAAGCGGTGAAAGCAATATAGCAATTCATCCTGGCTCTTATGATGCAGCTGTTAAGAATGCAAAAATGGAAAAC
>JAVZJF010000049.1:0-7100 GCA_038870935.1 Candidatus Anstonellales archaeon
CATTTGCTATTAATGATATCCTTGATTATAAAACTGATATAAAAAATAAAAGATCTGATAGACCTTTAGCAAATAATTTACTTTCAATTTCTGAAGCTAAATTTATTGTTAGATTAGTATGGGTATTATTGCTTTTACTTTTCTTAGTGGCTGCTTATTATTCTAAAGACAATTTAAATTTATTTGTTGCGTTAATTGTTCTTTGGATTTTTTATGTTTTTTCATTACTTTATAGTGTATACTTAAAGGACATGTATGTCGTAGGAAATATTTTTATTGCGTTTTCAATGGCCATACCTTTTGCATATGCAGGAATACTTTCGCTTAATGTTACAACCACACAAAAGTTGTTGTTTGTTATTGCCTTTTTGATGGGTCTTGCTAGAGAGCTAATAAAATCAATCCAAGATATTGAGGGAGATGTTGCAGAAAGAAATAGCAGAACATTGCCAGTTTTAATTGGGAAAGTTAATTCATTTAGATTAGCTTTTTGGTTTATTGCAACTTCTTTGTTAATTGCATTGATTAATCTATTTTTGTCATTTATTGTTTTATTAGAGCCAATTAATTCAATTAATATATTAATGTCAATAGTACTTGTTATTACAATAGGCTATGCATATTTGTATGCATTGTCTATTAATAGTGATGATAACTTGCATTTAGAAAAATTTCGAAATTTAACAAAGAAATTAATGGTAATAAATATATTATTTTACTTCGTATCTATTATTATTGGAGTCACGATAAATTAACAAAATTATCGTATTTTCACGTGATAAGAATGATTAAAATATTCTTAAAAGAAGCGCATTCAAAGTCAAATTCAATTATTTTTTTTGCAATTATTCTATCTCTTTTCTTGATTGTTTTTTCTGCATGTGTTGGTGAACCACAAAAAAGTAGAGAAGTAGTAAATGTTGAAGAGGAAAAAATGCCTTCTCAGAGCAATATAGATCAATCATCGCTAGAATTAAATAAATCAGTTGAAAATGAAAGTTCTAAAAACGAATGCAGATATCTAAGTGAAGTTGAAAAGGATAATTGCTATTTTGAAAAAGCAGTTACTGAGCGAAACGTATCATTCTGTAATGCAATAGTTTCTTATGATCTTAAGGATAAATGTTATTCAAGAATTGCGTTACTCAGTAAACAAAACATAGAATATTGTTTTGAGGTAAGAGATAGCTCGAAAAGGCAAGAGTGTTATTATTCAGTTGCAACGACTTTCAATGAATCTTCTTTTTGTAAAAGAATATCTGATTTGGCTTTACTTAGAAAATGTATGGAGAATATTAAATCTTCGTGCTATTTACTGACAACTGGTGATGAAGTAAACAAATGTCTTAGTTTAGAAGTAAATAATTCTTTATTATGCGAAGGTAATGAAGATTGTTTGTTAGAATTTTCAATAAAATTTAATAATATATTAACATGTGATTCAATTAGTTCTGAATTAAATAACAAAGCTTGTTTAACAATTGTTTCAGGGTCTGATTATTGTGTAGGAATTAAGGATCTTACTAACAGATATAAATGTTATGATATTGTGGCAAAATATACAAACAATTTACAGTATTGTAATCAAATTGATTCAAATACTCTCTTGTATAAGGATTGTTTTATACGTACTATAATTAATCAGAAGCGATCTTATTTGTGTGATAGTATCTATGCACCACATAATAGAAAGGTGGATTATGTAAATGAATGCTATTTCAAATATGCTTTGGAAAATAAAGACATAAATGCATGCTTTAATATTTCGATACGATTAGATAGAGTGCCGTGTATGACCAAAGTTGCTTATGATTTGAATGATCCTTCGCTTTGTAATTATATAGAGACATTATCGGAAAAAACAAGATGCTATGGAAACATCATTTATAGTAATAGAAATCTCGATGTTAATAAATGTGCTTTAATTAATTTAACCGATTGGAAACACAATTGTATAAAGACATATGCTTTTACAAATAAGGATAAAGATTCGTGTTCGTTTATTGATAAGCAGAATTATCCTGATGCATATAATGAATGTATAAAAAGTGCAGAATAAAGAAATTCATTATAATTAAAAACATTAGTCTGCAAAAATTTCTTCTATGACTTATATTATTGATTTTGTCAAAATATATTCAAACAGAGATTTAGTGATTTACAGACCTGATGAAGAACTTCTAAAAAACAATCATTTCCCATCTTCAACATATGTGATGTCTTCAAATGCATCAAGACATATACTGTTTAATCCGCAAATAGCTGGTAAAGAACTTCAAGAAAAAATGAAAGAAGTGAGTGAAAATTATTTTTCTGCATTAAAGGCATTAAACCTTTTAAAAGACCAAAAGAAGAAATCTGTAATAGAACTAATATTTTTAGCCGGTGGACTATATTATTATTTAAACCATGGCTTTCAAAAGACTTTTAATTATGCATTACCTCAATGTTTTATTGGAATTCAAAGGTCAAGAATTGAAGGTACGATTGGAAAATTTACTGCTAAAATTTCTTATGAAAATTATGAGGCACTTCAAGACAATTCAGTTATTTTCATAGGGGATACTATTGCTACAGGTGCAACTATAACCAAAGGAATATTATCACTTCAATCTGCTTTATTGGAAAAAAATTATTCTCTTAAAGAAATTTTTATTTTTAGTTTAGCATGTAGTACAACAGGTGCAACAAAAATTGCTGAGCTTGAGCAAAGATTGAAAGCTATCTTTAATGATTGTAAGATTACATTAATTGTTTGTGAGCAGTTTTTTACTCTTATGGAAGACGGAACAGATTTAAGGTTTCTTGAAAGAGATTCTATTCTACCTAAAGAAACATATGACAATATCTTAAAAGTTTATGGCGAATGGCTAGGTAAAAACATGAAGTGTGCGGTATTTGATTGGGGTACTAGATGTAAAAATCCAATTAAGCACTATCATGAATTTATCGAATTTGTTGATAATATTACATCAACATCACATAATATTCCGACTGATGCTAAAAATAAGTTGTTAGAAATGAAGGCTCAAACTCTTAAGAATCTCAATGAAATAGAAAATGATAGAGTTTATTGAATTGAAATTAAGTATAATAGACTTTTTTAACAATTTTGTTCATATCAATTTTTTTGTTCCTTCTGAACTTAATTGATTTTAGCAATCTTTCTTTTACTTCTTGGTTGTTATTAATTTGCTTAGAAGAATCTTCAATTTCAATTTTTATTTTTGCAGAAGTAGGAATTCTTACGTCTAGTGTTCGATGATTATTATTATCATCTAAATAACTAAGTTTTTCTAACTCTTCGATTTTTTTGTCTAGCATATGTATAATCTCTTCATTAGTTGATTTATCAGTATATTTTATCATTGCAATTATATTTGATAGTCCAAGAATAAGATGAGGTATTTCTTTTTCTTGCGATTCATTATAAATAATAATAGTTGGAGTTTTAGTAAGGTATGCTCTAGCTAATTCCAAGCCTGTGCCAAGAGAATTTCCGTACAATGAGATCAGTAATCCTGCTTCTTTGACTGATAATTGATCTATCAAATAGCATAAGTATGGCATATATTCTATGTTGTAATTTGATAATTCGGCTTCATTATCAAGTAAGGCAAAAGAGGCATTAATCTTGTACTTATTGTACAGTAACTCTACAATACTCATTTTTAAATCCAAATGATTTCCAAAATCAGATTCTCTTACATTAGTTATTGACCCTATGATAAAAGCATTTTTATTTCTTTTAAATTTTTTGTTAAAATTTAATAAATAATTTATTCTACTTTCTGCTTCTCTTTGATTATATTTTTTAGCAAAGTCAACTATTCTTCTGATAATATAAGAACTTTTTGTTAATTTTTTATTTTCATTCTTCAACAATCCTTGTCGGCATAATTCTTCTATAATACTATTTAAAGCAGTTTTCAAGCTATTTTTATTTTCATTACTTATTAAATAATGAATCTTATTAATATGTGTTTCGTTATTTATATCCAACAGATTTAAATTATTAAAAAATTCGTTCAGTATTTTTAGGTCATTTTCGAATTTTTGAGAAAGAAGTTCATAATAATGTTCGTGAATAAGAACTAAATTAAATTCTTTCAGAGAGTTATTCAGATTTTTCAATACATCAAATACATACAGCTCGAAATCCATTCTATCATTATATTCTATGTATTTATCAACAACGCCATCGTACATCAATGATATATTTTTGCCTTTGTTAGTGTATTTTAATTCAATTGTTCCATCATTGTATTCTACGGCATACTGAGATCCTAATGCGTGATTATGCATTTTTGATTTTGGAATTAAAGATATTACAGGTATTCTTATTGGTAATTCAGACTTGAAATCATAAGTTGCAATTTCAGTTAAAAAGCCAGTTTTAATTGAAGGAATTTCCAACAGTGAAATAATCAAATCAGCTTTTCTTACATTTTTCGTATTCACATGTGCAATATAATTTGAAATTACTTCATCATGGATATCTAAGTTATTATTTTCGACAAATTTTTTAACTTCTCCAAACCTTGTTTCATGGATTGGATAAATTCCATAACTCAAGCAAAGCAGTTTTAGCCAACTCTTGAATTCAATTGTTTTTTGTTCAATAATTCCATCTTCAGGATTACTACCAGTAGTTATAAACACATAATTAAAATTAGAATTTGTATTTTTACTAATAGAAGTTGTATCTCTGGCCAACTGATCACCTTCCTATTTTTTAATTAATAGACACTATATGGAAAAGTTTAAAAATTGAATTACATGAACACGTCAATTGATTATACTATCTAGAATCTCTGATCTTTCAGTGATTTCGTGAGAAATATTAGTTTCCATGATCTCCTTTATTTTATTCATATTGCCCTTATATTCTGTTTGGCCGAGTACCCACATGAGTTTTACTAACGCGGTTTCTGGTGTCCAATCACAAAGATTACCAATGACTCCAGCGTCTAAAAGAAGTCTGCCTGTAGAATAGACGTTCATGTTAATTCTCCCATAAATAGTTTGAGGTGCCATAACCACAGGTATATTTGAATTTATTAACTCTTTTATTTCGTCTAATAACGAAATAGAAAATTTATCATTGAAAGGATTGACAGGCAGATGTCCCAAACCTGTGCCTGCTATTACAACACCATCGTAATTACTCAAGAATTTAAATAATTTCTTTTTTATGCCTGGATGTACATATATCAAAGCTACATTATCGTTTAAATTTTTCTTAAGTTCAATTTTGTTTAAATAAGTATCAGTTCTTTTATTGTAATCTTCATAATTAATTGTGATTTTCTTGCCATAATAATCTACGTATGCTAAAGGTTTAGTATTTATTGACTTGAAAGCATCTCTTCTACTTGTATGCATTTTTCTTACTCTGGTTCCATAATGAATTGCGCATATCTGATCATTTAGATTTTCATGCATACAAACTACAACATCAGCAATATCTGATTCTGCAAAAAAAACAGCAGATAACAAATTAATTTTGTTATCACTTGAGCCTCTGTCACTAGATCTTTGAGCACCAACAAAAACTATAGGTATTGGCAAATTTCTTAACATAAATGATAATGCTGATGCAGTAAAAGCCATTGTATCTGTTCCATGAGTTAATACTATGCCTTTACACTTGTTTGTTTTAATCTCATCGTACACTCTCTGAGCTATTAATTGCCAATGTTGAATCTGCATATCTTCAGAAAGTAATGAAAAAAGTAATTCAGATTTAATTGGTTTGTGATTAACTAGCTCAGGAAAATCGTTTATGAGTTCTTCGGGTTTTAAAGATGGAAATGCTGCACCTGTCTTATATTCCACTTTTGATGCTATAGTTCCACCACAACCAAAAATAGCAATGTGCGATTTATTGTCACTATCATTTAAACTTTCCGTAAACTTTTCATTGAATTGATTATCATCATTATCATTCTTAGCAAACAAATTTTTAGTTGTTTTTTCAATTAGTTGTATCTCTTTAATATTTTCTAATTTGATTCCGACATTATAGCCTGATGTAAGTTTTAATACTATTGAGTTTTGATCCTTTATATTATTTGGCATTAAAAGGCCAATTAACTCACAATCTCTGTAAAGAATCCTTACTTTATCAAGCTCACTTATACCTAATTCATTTAAAAGTTTTTTTATCTTTTCAGAATACATAAATTTCAATAAACTAATAATAAAATAAGTTTATAATAATTCATAAGAAGCTATTACATGCTGTTACTAATCTATCTCTTTAACCATGTAAGGCCCAACTAGTTTGTATCCTAATTTTCTATAATATTCTCTTACACCTATTCCTGATATGATTGCAATTCTTTTTTTATTAAGGTCTTGAGCTATTTCTTCAGCTTTTTGTAAAAGTTTTTTTCCATAACCCAAGTGTTGTGCACTCGCACTCAGGTTTGTTAAAACTCTTTCTTCAGAAGAAATAGGAATCTGCATGCCATATACATGCAATTCTCTTACAACAACTGAATCATTTAATTCATTTCTATGTGATTCCTTAATATCCCTCAATCTTAGAAATCCAGCTAATGTTTCATCACTTGATTCAAAAGATATGAAATATTCTATACTTCCATTTGCCAAATACTTATCAATTTTTAATTCAAAGTCTAGCGATGGATTTTCATTATACATTTGTCTAATGCCTAATTCTCTACATCTTATGCATCTACATCTAATTTTTTGGGATTTTAATCTCTTTAAAGCAATTTCTCTTGCATTGCGTATAGGTGGTCCTGCAGAAATCAATTTTGCAGGAATATCTCTTTGAATTCGCATTATTCTTACATATTTTGGAATTATTTTTTTTATTTCAACAAGTAAATCCACAATTTCTTCATTTGTATAAGGAATGAATTTACCTGATTTCCAAAGTTGATATAGTCCTGTATCTGGTAGGACCAGTGTTGGATAAATTTTTAACATGTCTGGCCTGTAGTTTTCATTTTCAAACAATTCTTTAAAGTATGATAAATCTTTCTCTTTGTCTGCAAATAACCCAGGCATCATGTGATAGCAAATTTTAAAGCCAGCATTTCTCGCTATTTTAGTCGCTTCTTTAACAT
>JAVZJF010000050.1:0-6740 GCA_038870935.1 Candidatus Anstonellales archaeon
AATCAGTTAAAGTCAATTCTATTTTTTCATTCTGCTTAACAGTTGAAGGAACGTTTAAATCAAATGACTCTTCTGCAGTTAAAACCCTAATAACAGTAAGCTCTGAATCCACATAGTAAGGGGTACCAAAAGATACTCTCTTCTCTTCATTAGGCAAGACATATAAAGACCAGGTATAGGTATTATCATTTTCATCCTTGGTAACTGGATCTACTTCCAAAAATACCCAAAATTTGGAAAACTTCCCTGAAGTTAAACTAACCTTTAAAGGTAACTTATGATTGTTCTTTACTATAAAATGAACTTTATAATATGTTATGTTTAATTTTCTCGTATAACCTCCTATGTGAGTAGTTACTCTTTCATAGGAATATATGTCAACATATCGAGAAATTGTAATCTTGGAATCCTGATACAATACCTTGGGATATAAATATGTACTGACAAAAATCGAATTGTTAAATTCATTTGACAATATCTGATAATAATTCTCTAGTGTATCACTTAAAGGCACATCACCTACATAAGGACCTACAAATTGAGCAAATACTAATTGCCAAAAAAATAAAGACAATAAAAAAACACCAAAAAATTTTGCTGATATTGAATTCCTATTCATGGGTTTTACCTCTTAATATATAATTAAAGTAAAGAATTATTACTAAATTTGCACTATAATAATAAAACTTCTAAATATTTAAATAATGAACCTTTTATTCTGCTCAAGTTCCTTAAATTATTGACTGATAATAACCATGCCATACTCATAATTACTAAATATCCCACTCTTTATAAGCCTTTGCTTAAAATTAGGCTAAAAACTTAAGTGTTTTTAAACCTTTCTCAACAATGCATCAATAAGCTAAGCCAAAGTTGTTCCCGAAGTTCACTGCTCATATCTGTTTGAGCAGGAGGGAATAAAAATGTATGAAAAAGAACTAAAAAATGCTTTAACCAGATGTCTGGAAGAAAAAGGAACAAGAAAATTTAAACAAAGTGTAGACTTAATAATCAATTTAAGAAACGTGGATTTTACAAAACCAGAAAACAGATTAAACATGGACATTATTTTGCCTTATAGTACACAAAAGGATTACAAAGTAGTTATATTTGCAGATGGTGCTGTAAATTCAGAAGCAAAAAAGAGAACTCCTTATGTCTTTTCATCAGATAGTATTCCTCAGCTTAAAAACGATAAAAAATTGTTAAAAGAGTTAGTTAAAAACGGAATATTTTTAGCACAACCACAAATACTACCTTTAGTAGCTAAAAATTTAGGAGCTGTTTTGGGAAAAAAAGGAAAATTACCTAAACCTTTAGGCAATGACATAGATACAAGTATAGAACAAGCTAAAAGAACTGTTAAAATACAAACCAAAGGAAAATATTTACCTACTTTAATGACTATGATAGGCAAAGAAGACATGGATATAGAAAAATTAACTGAAAATGCAGTTACAGTAATTGATAATATTCAAAAAAAATTACCTGGTGCAACGTTGAAATCAGTTTATGTAAAACTAACTATGGGTAAACCTGTTAAGGCAATTTAATAAAGTTTTCATATGAGTGTGATTGAAATGACAAAAAAATCTAATGTTGATGTTGAAAAAACTAACGTTAAAAAAGAAGAAAAAATTAGGCCAGAACTAAAAAGAAAAATGAAAAAAGTAGAAGAAGTTACAGAATTGCTAAAAAAACACAAAACTGCTTGCTTAGTATCTGCTGTAAGAACACCTAATAAAATTATTCAAAAACTAAAAAAAGCTCTTAAAGGAAAAGCAATATTCATAATGGATAAACAAGTTGTGTTAAGAAAGGCTCTGGAAAATGCAGGATTGCATAAATTAGTGGAAAAACTAAATGAACCTTCTTATTTAGTTTTATCTGACTTATCCGTTAGTCAAATCTATGAAGAAATATCTTCAACAAGAGAAAATGTCTATGCGATTGAGGGTAATGTTGCGCCTGACGATATCTTAATTGAAAAAGGTACTACAGAACTTCAACCAGGACCTGTTTTAACTGAATTAAAAAATGCAGGTTTAGAAGTAATGATAGACAAAGGCAAAATAGCTATCAAAAACGATAAAGTAGTTGCTAAGAAAGGTGAAAAAATATCTAAAGCTGTAGCAAACGTATTAAGATTACTCAACATTAAACCAATCCAAATATTTGCAAGCATGAAATTTGCAATCTCTAACAACTTAGTGTATAGTGCAGAACTATTAGAGCAATATTCTAAAAATAATGTAATGAAAAATATTGTTGAAGAATATAAAAGCGCATTTAATTTATCCGTAAATACAAATTACTACACATCTGAAAATATTAAATATCTCATAGCAAATGCTTATCATAATTCAAATTCATTGGCAATTTCTCAAAACATGATAACAGAACAATCAATTGATTATTTATTACTCTTAACAAATAAAAAAGCAGAAGCACTTGGAACAAAAGTCAATAAATAACGAAATATATTCTAATGTTAATTGTTAAAATAAATTTTTATGGTAGGTGAAAATAAATGAAAGTTGATCCATATCTGCATGCAGCATTATTGCTCTACGGAGCAGGTAAAGAGATAACCAAAGAGAGTATAGTAGCAGTAATCAAAGCTTCTGGAGCAGAAGTAGACGAGGCAAAAGCACAAGTACTTTCAGATGCACTTAAAGGCGTTAATATTGCAGAAGCATTGAGCTCTGCTGCTATACAGTTCTCCGCAGCAAGTGCAAGTACTGCACAAGCACAACAAATAGAACAAAAGAAAGAAGAAAAGAAAGAAGAAAAGAAAGCTGAAGAAGCTAATACTGCTGAAGGTTTAGCTGCATTATTTGGCTAAAGCAAAAATCAACATTTATACAAAATTCATTGTTCTATTACCTCTTTTTTAGTTTTTCTTTTCTTACTTATTATTAGCATATGGAACTTGAACATGAATCAATGTATAATCCAAATTACACTATACAACAATTATTGCAAAAAAGTTTAATTCTACTAGATAAACCACCAAGAATCAGTTCACATGAAGCTACTGCTTTTGTGAAAAAAATATTAAACGTAAAAAAAACAGGACATAGTGGTACACTAGACCCTAATGTTTCGGGGGTTCTAATCATTGCAATTAATAAAGCAACAAGATTTCTAGAATATTTGAATTCTTTGGATAAAAAATATGTCTGCCTAATGCGTTTGTATAAAAAAAATCTTAAATTAGAAGATGTTCAAAAAGTAGTAAATGAAAAATTTATAGGTAGTATTAAACAAAGAGTGCCTGAAATCTCAGCAGTAAGAAAACAAACAAGATCAAGAACTATTTATTCAATAAAAATTTTGGAAGTTAAAAACAATTCCATGACAACAGATGTACTTTTTATTGCTCATGTAGAAAAAGGCACATATATTAGAGTTTTGTGTGAAGACATCGGTAAAGAATTAAATTGCATAGGTAAAATGCTCGAATTAAGAAGAATTTCAGTAGGTAAATATGATGAAGAAAATTATAAATTAACGACTCTTCATGAACTCTACTTTGCGTATTACTTATTTAAACAGTATGGAAATGATAAACTGCTAAAAGAAATACTTAAACCCATTGAATTTTTTTGCGATTTTCCAAAAATTAAAATAAAGCCAGAATTCGAAAAAAAAGCCTTACATGGAGACATATTAAAATTGCATCAATTAGATAACCAAAGTATGAAGTTTCTTGAAAACTATTTAAAAGGTAATATTAACAACTATAACCTTAAGATAGGTATATTTAGTCAAGATAATGAATTAATCTGCGTTGCAAAAATATCTCGTAAGAAAAATAATGTTTTAATTATCCCAAAGAAAGTTTTTATGGAACTAAAAGATGATAAACTATGAAAAATAATATGAATGAATTCAAATTCTATTTTTTTTTGAGCCTTACAATTTTATTAGTCAGCGAAGAACTTGTATTTTCACAATCTAATATGACTAATTTTACCTTAGATAACCCAAACTTGAAATTAAATAACTCAAATAATCTTACAATTTACTATTTCTGGAGTTATACGTGCCCTCATTGCAAAGCTGCTAGACCTTTCATAGAAAAAATGAAATCAAAATATCCTGTGGTTGTGTGGAAAGAATACGAAGTAACTGCTTTCCCAGAAAATGCAAAACTCTTTCAGAGTTTCTCAAATGCACATAAATTATCTAATATAGGAACTCCCACATTTTTCATAGGAGGGAAAGCTATAATAGGCTGGCAAGACGAAGAAACAACAGGAAAAAAAATTGAAGAAAGAATCAATTTCTGTTTAAACAACTCAGAAAAATGTATAGACTCATTAAAAATTACGTATGGAAATGTAGAAGAAGAATTCAAATCAGAAATAGATGATTACTCAAGGTTTATGATCGTTAAATTACCAATCTTTGGAGAAATAGATCTGAGCAAATATCCTCTATTAATACTGGCAATAATAATAGGATTACTCGATGGATTCAATCCTTGTGAAATGTGGATTCTAGTTTATCTAATCACTCTTTTAGCCATGCAAAAAGATAGGAAAAAAATGATTTTAATAGCAGGAAGCTTTATTTTAGCCTCAACTGTCTTATATTATCTAATTCTAGTCTCGTGGCTAAATGTTTTCGCTTTCTTAAGCTTTGTTGATGCCTTAAGAATTCTCGTAGGCTTATTTGCTTTATTTGCAGGAGCATATGGAATTTATTCTTATTATAAAAACAAGGATAAAGGAGATGCTTGTGAAGTAGTTAATCCAAAAGAAAGAAAAAAAATAATAAATATGATAAATGAATTAACAAAACCACAACTAATGCCAGCTACAATTTTAGGAGTAATGTTTTTAGCAGTAAGCGTTAATTTAATCGAATTTGTTTGCTCAGCAGGCTTTCCTGCAATTTTTACCAAAATTTTGGCAGACAATAAACTATCTTTTTGGGAAAACCAATTCTATATTTTAGTCTATTTATTTATGTTCGAATTAGACGATATAATAATATTTAGTATTGCAATAATCACTTTATCTGCTTATAAGGAAACTGGTGAAAAATATGCTAAATTAAGCCATTTAATAGGAAGTGTAATCATGTTGTTGCTCGGAATTTTCTTGTTTTTTTGGCCAGAAGCATTAATATTTTAAATGCTTTTTTATTTCATTCCTTTAAGTTAGCCTTTGTTTGTAAAAAGTGCCGAGGTGGCGGAACCTGGTAACGCGCACGCCTGGAGCTGTTTGAAAGCCATCACTAGGAAGCGTGTTCCTGAAAAGGATTCAGGGTTCAAATCCCTGCCTCGGCGTTTCTCTATTTTTCTTTTTCCAAGCAAAAAAGAATATACTTTTTAATTTAATTTACGAATTTATTTTGTGATTTAAATGGCTTTTGATTGCTGTCTTCCTCTATTAGTTTTTGGCTTTATCTTAATAATTTCTTCATTAAGAGTAGTTATGCAGTACCAAAAAGGCCTAAAATTTAGATTCGGCAAATTTGTCGGAGTTGTTGAACCTGGATTAACAATTGTAATACCTTTGATAGAATACCTTGAAATCGTTGATATGAGATTAAGAGCATTAGATATTACGAAACAAGAAACCTTAACAAAGGATAATATTTCTACTTCAATAAATGCCATTATTTTTTACAGAGTAGTTGATCCAGTAAAAGCTGTTTTAAACCTACAAAACTTTGTCCTAGCATTGTTCCAACAAGGACAAGCAGCAATGAAAGAAGTAGCAGGGTCTGTTGAATTAGATAAATTATTGTATGACAGAGACTCAATTTCGGAAAAAATTAAAGAAATTGTTAGTAAAGAAACAGAAGATTGGGGAATTGATATTATTGCTCTTAAAATTCAGGACATTGAATTACCAGCAGACATGAAAAAGGCTATTGCAAGACAAGCACAAGCAGAAAGGGATAGACGAGGTACAATTTTACAATCCTTAGGAGAAGCAGAGGCTGCAAAATTGATAGCTCAAGCATCTGAAATAATTAATTCTACGCCAGGTGCAATGCACCTAAGAACTCTTAATGCATTAAATGTATTATCCAGTGATAAAACAAATACTATTACTTTCTTATTGCCTATTGAGAGCGAATATTGGGATGCTGAAGTTGATGATATTAATGAATCAAATAAAGAAATTATGAAATCAGAAAAAAAAGAACATGAAGAAGACAAAGATAGAAGTAAGTTAGGTTTTGAAATAAAAAAAAATAAATGATGTTAAAAAAGGTGAATAATATGGTAATAGCTATCATAAACCAATACGAAAGAGGTATAAGATATTTTTTAGGAAGATATGAAACTATTGTTGAACCAGGTATTTGTTTAAATATACCTTTCATTCACAAAATCGAAAAACTTGATATGAGAACAATTACTATCAAAATCCCTAGACTAGAATGCCTAACCAAAGATAATGTTTCAATAAAAATTACGGCTGTAGTTTACTACAAAATAATTGATATAGAAAAAGCACTTCTTGAGGTGGCTAATGTAGATTATACTGTAATGCAGTATGCACAAACTGCTATGAGAGATGCAATAGGTAAATGGGAATTGGATAAACTTTTATCTGAAAGGGATACTATTGGAAAAACTATCGAAAAAATTGTAGACACAGAAACTGCTAATTGGGGAGTTGATATCCAAAGCATAAAAATTCAGGACATAGAAATTCCTGAGGATATGAAGAGATCAATGGCAAGAGAAGCAGAAGGTGAAAGAATAAGAAGAT
>JAVZJF010000051.1:0-6717 GCA_038870935.1 Candidatus Anstonellales archaeon
TGATGTTAAAGTTGACGGAAAATCTGTTGGAAAGGAATCTTACTATGCATTCGATAAAATAACTTCGAATCACACTATTTATGTAACTTTTGAAGAATCAAAAACTGTTCTTATCCTTCAAATAGGCAAAGATTATTTTACAATAAACGGTGAAAAAAGAAGCCTTGATTCCCCACCAATCATCAAGAACGGAAGAACATTGGTTCCCATAAGAGCAATCATTGAAGCACTTGGAGGAAAAGTCTCCTGGGACCCACTCACTAAAACTGTTGACATTAACCTTGGTTACAATTTCATAAGACTACAGATTGGTAATGCATATGCAGTCGTAAATAACGAAGAAAAGATAATAGATCCATCCAACAAAAAAGTTGTTCCTGAAATCATCAACGGTAGAACAATGCTTCCTCTAAGATTCGTTGCCGAGAATCTTGGCTGTGAAGTTCAATGGGATGGAGTAACTAAAACAATTAGGATTGTATATACGGAATTTTAAAGATGGAGGAAACCTATGAAGTTTTTTAAAAACACAAAGAAAAAGATTGATTTCGGAAATTATAAGAGAGTTTTAGAAATTACAATTCCAAGGTACGACATTGAATATAAATTCTCGCATTTACCTTTGATGATTGGATGTTCTGTAAATAACCACATTGTGATCCAGGATAATGATGTGGATAAATTTCAGGTAGCGATTTTGCAAAATAAAAATTTACTATTTCTTGTTAATTTGAGCCAAAATCAGGAGTTAATATTAGGGAATAGAAGTTTGAGATTTTTAGAGACCTTTGATTTAAAAGAGAGTGTTCAGGTAAGGATAAATGAGATTCAATTAATGATAATGCCTAATATATTTGGTAAAGGTAGGCAGGTATTAAGAGATAAGTTAATACAATGTCCTTTTTGTGGAGAATGGTTTAAAATATCCGAAGGTTGTCCTGTATGTGAATTTGGAAGAAAAAAAGATAAAAGAGGTTCAATAGAGTCTAAATTTTCTAAGATTGCAGAAAGAAAAGAAGAAATGATAGAACCTACTACTATGAAGCTTAAATTAGGAGGAGTTGAAGAATTAAAAGCTGTATTCGTTGTTGAAAGTGGTGACTTTAAAGGAAAAATAATCGAGGTCCCGTCAAGTAATAGTGAAATAACAATAGGAAGATCAATTTACAATACAGTAAGTCTTTCGTTTTTAGAAGATCAAACTATTTCAAGATTCCACTGCAAAATAAGAATAGAAGGAAATAAGTCTTTTATATCTGACAATAATAGTTTGAATGGAACCTACTTAAATGAGAAGCTAATAAAACAGGAAAGTCCTATAGAATCAGGGGATACAATAAGGCTTGGGAAGTCTGTAATTAGATTTAAATTATATAAGGAGGGTGCTCATGGATAGTTTTAAAGTGTATGTGTTTTCTACAGCTCAGGAGGGAGTTGAAGAAATAAGTAATCAGATATTATATTTTAAAGATTTTGAAGTAGTGGGATCTAGTTATTCATTAGGAGAAGCAATCAAAAAAATTGAGTTTTTAAAGCCTGCAATTCTTATAATAGATTTTAAAGAAATTCCAGAAATTGAGGATATTTCACGTCTGATAAGTGAGGTAAAGAAGAAAAGCCAGGAAACATTTATTGTTGTTTTGCTAAAGAGAGGCATGACATACAATATGAGAATTCTTTACCAAGAAGGCGCTGACGATTTCTTGTATAAGCCTTTGGAGGAGCAAGCCCTATTAACAATAAAAAATAACTACATTAGAAAAAGAGCGGTTTTTAGAAGAAACTTGCGAGAAGAAAGGAGAAGGTCGAAAGTTCTCTCTTTTCTTTCACCAAAAGGAGGAACCGGAAAAACATTTATTGCGTCAAATGTAGCAATCGGACTTTCTAATCTACTAAAAAAGAAAGTCCTTTATATTGATTGCTCTTTTCCATTTTCTGACCTTCCCATACTTATGGATCTTTCATATTCAAACAAGAACCTGTTTGATTTAGTATCTCTTCTAAGTGAAGGCGCAAAGGAAAATATTGATGATTATTTATTTTATATGGAATCTTGTGATCTATATTTTTTACTCCCTCCTAAAACTCTTTCTGAAGCATCCTATATCTTCTCTCATTCGGTTGAGTTAAGCAAAGCATTGTCCTACGTCAAAGATTTTTTCGACTATTTGATTGTTGACTTTTCTCCTAGGTATTATGATATTGTTCCAGAATTAGTCAATATCAGTGACTATTTGTTCTCAATAGTGACATCAGAAGCAAATTCGATTATTTTACATAGACAATATAAGGAAGAACTTATGAAACAGGGTATACCCTTTGATCCCAGAGTAATAATGAATAGGCGAAACAAAAACGCTCTTTTACTGATTGGGAACGAATTAAGGACGATTCTTCCGGAAGGCGTTTTTGCTACCGTGGAAGAAGATGTACAAGCAGTATCTACAAGTTATAACAAAGGGGTACCTCTCATTCTTCATAATACAAAAAGCCGAACTAAGGTTGATTTGATAAACTTAGTAAAAGCAATTGCACAGGTGGTAGAAAATGGATGAACAAAAGAAGGTTTCAATTGGCGGTTTTAAACTAAAAGAAGAAAAGAAAGATATTGCTGTTGATAAATTTAATGAAATTTCTGAAACTTTAAGGAATATTTTGTTTACGAAGTATCTGCCTAATGATATTATAAATGACTTAAATTCGAAAGGTAGGAAATATGTTTACGCTAAGTGTACGGAGGAATTAGCTAAGATAATAAGGAGTGAGAATATCGATTTAAAAGATATTCCTCAAAGTAAAATTATTGAGTCTATCGTTAGCGAAATAACTGGTTATGGGCCTATTGAGCGCTTGCTTTATGATGATGCAATTACGGAAATAATGGTTAACGGACCCAAGAAAGTATTTGTTGAAAAGGATGGTAAAATAATGTTGACTGAAATAAGTTTTGAAAACGAAGAACAATTGAGAAGGCTAATTGACAAGATAGTTCAACCTTTGGGAAGAAGAATAGATGAAAGTAGTCCTCTTGTAGATGCACGTTTGCCCGATGGGTCTAGAGTAAACGTTATAATACCACCTCTATCTGAATACCCAGTTTTGACTATAAGAAAATTTAGAAAGGATGTTTTTCGGGAAGAAGATCTTATTAGACTGGGAAGTATAGATCAAAAAACGATAAAACTTCTAAACCTTTTTGTTAGAAGTAAATTAAACATAATTGTCTCAGGTGGTACTGGAACTGGGAAGACGACCTTCCTGAATTTTTTATCAGGCATGATAGACCCTGAGGAAAGAATAATCACCATAGAGGATTCCAAGGAACTTAAATTAAATAAACCTCATGTAATATATCTCGAATCAAGACCACCAAATATTGAAGGCAAAGGAGAAGTTACCATTAGAGACTTAGTAAGAAACGCCCTCAGAATGAGGCCTGATAGAATAGTTGTTGGAGAAGTTAGAGGGCAAGAAGCATTTGACATGTTACAGGCAATGAATACCGGGCATGATGGTTCCATGTCCACTATTCATGCTAATTCACCAGAAGATATTATATCAAGGCTTATTGCTATGGTTTTGATGACAGGGGCCAAATTGACTGAAAAAGCGATTTCTCTAATGATTGTTGGCGGAATTGATATTATCGTTCACTTATATCGATTTGAGGATGGTTCTAGAAAAGTTGGATTGATAGGCGAATTTGTTGAAGACCCGGAGAGTGAGCTTGGCATAAAGTTTGTTCCAATCGTTGAATTTAAAAGATTGGGGTTGGATGAAAAAGGAAAAGTATTTGGAGAGTATAGATTTATCAGAAACGAGAATTTTAGGTTTATTAGAAAAATGCAACTTCACGGATTTAACTTTAAAGATTTTGTACAGGAGTTGATGAGAAATGGCTAAAAAAAGATTTATTAGATTTGTCAAAGGCGAAGAAGGAGAGGTAAAAGAACCCTCCAGGATTACTAAAGCAAAAGGCTTTATTTCAAGAATTGCCTTGAGTCTTTCTCAATCAGGATACAGAGTTAACAAAAGTCATGTTTTATTGCTTTTTGTTGCCTATCTTATAGTTTTTTTTCTTATAGGTTATTTTATTTTAGGCTCCATGTTTTTGAAAGTTGATAAAAATATTACAGCAAAAGATCTATCGGCTGACCCTAAATATTCTTTTTTAAAGGAATATTTGGTTGATTCTGGGATAAAGTCAAGCGGAATACTAGAAGAATTTTCAAGTTATCTTAGGAATAATGAAGAATTGAGAAGCTATTTTGAACACGAAACTTTAAAGCCAAATATTGAAAAAGTTAAATTGATTATTAATAATGAAATTTCCGAATTAATAAATAATAAGCTTAATTTAAAATTAGAAGAACTCCCTGCTTTTGATTTGGATTATTTGTTAATATATAATTCGTTAGTTATTGGTAATACTATAAAGGATAAGTTTGGCTCTTTTGTCAATATAGTTACCAACAATTTTTATAGGTATTTAACTTTGGAACCTTTCGAGACATTCTTTATAGAAAAGTCAAATTTCGGAAAGCAACAATTTCTTTTTAGATTTGCTTTTGGTTTGATTGTTGCGTTTCAGGGATATCTTCTTTTCCTTGCTTTTCTTTCCGGGTATTTAGAGCAATTGTCTTTAAATCGTCTTAGGTCTCAGATCCCACAATGGCTTCAAATGCTGACTAATTCGATGCAAGCGGGAAATTCAATCTCTCAAGCAATAGATTTTTCTTGCTCCAAACTTAAGTCAGCTCCAATTTCTTATATTTTGGAGCAAATATATTCAAGATATGAAACTTTCAGAAATCTTGAGCAGGCTCTTGCTCCTTTAAGTGAATGGGAAGATAAAATTCCAGAGTTAAAAAACGTAACTTCATCCCTTATTATCCAAGAAAAAAGCGGTGGGAATCTTGTACCTGTTCTTTACGCTTTAAATAATTTGTTTAGCAAAAAAATGTTCGTAAAACAGAAAATTGAATCTATTGCTTCAGAAGCAACCGGTCAGCTAAGAATTATTTTTGTTATGTTCTTTGGTATAATATTTTTGTTTGAGTTCTTCATGAAATACTTCGAAAGTCCTATTTCTCCCATTTATATGTTTTTCTCAAGGGGAGGCAATTTTTCTGGATTTTTGAACTTAATAATTATTCACCTTTTAATATCCTTTTTTGCATTTTTACTTTATAAAGGAGGAGAAAAGGCTGTAGTTAAGGAGATGAATTTTTAAAGTATTTTCGAAATAAATAAAATTTAAATTCTTATGGCTGAAAGGAGGTGCTTTTTCTGTGAGTAGGTTTAACAAGTATTTAGGAGATATAGATTCTATAAAAGATGCCGATAAAAGTACAAAGGTTAAAAGCATTTCAGACAAAATAATCGAAGATTCTCTTTTCTTTAAGTATTCTTCCATTTTTGGCAAGTATTTCTTTTTTATAAAACCTTTAAAGCTTTTTGCGGTTAATTTGGGAAGGTTCCTATTTGGAAAACTTTATTATTATAGGACTGGTACAGAAGATGAGACTAAAATAGCAGAAGGTTTGACAGGATTTCTATACTTATTAGTAATTCTTTCAATTATTGTGTATGATAACAATAATAAGACATTTTCGTTTATTATACTTTTAATAGGCTTGTTAATAACATTTTTCAATTTCAGCACTGCAAGGAAGTTTCTCTCACTAGGCGAGATAGGCTCTATTTATATATCTTCAGAGGAAGTTTTATCATTATTATCTTGGATGATTTTGCTTCTTGAGTCTGGAATGAATTTGTTCAATGCAGTAGAGTATTACACAAGTAAGGAGAGATCAAATCTTTCTCAGCTTTTTAAAATGGCGATTGAGAAAGTCAAAGCAGGTAAAGAGTCTTTAGATAAGGCACTTTTTGAAATGTCTGTTGAAATTCAAAATGAAAATATCAAAGAGATCCTAACGTTGATTTTACAGTCAAAGCAACAGGGAGTTTCTGTAAAAGACTCTCTTTACTCATTTTTTGAAAGGTATCAAAATAACTTGCAATCTATTGCTGAAAAAAGAGGGTCAGCTGCAAATCAAAAAGCCACTTTCTTCCTAACTGGGCAAGTATTCTTGTTGATGATAATCTTAATAATAGCCCTCATGGCATCAATTGCAAAAGGTTTCTAACTTAGTCATTTGTTATACTTGAGAAATGTTTCTCCTTTTATTTCAAATTTCATAATATTTGTGTTAGCATTTGAAAAGTCAGTTATTCTGAAAACCGTAATAGGATAAGTAATTGAAACGCTTAAATTATAAGTATATACTATGCTTTTGAAAAAACTTCCAAGTTTTTGAAAAATATTTCCAGCTGTGGTTGCCTCGTCATTTATATTAATGGTTAATTCTTCTACTCTGAAAAGTCTGCTACTTAGTGATTTTTCTTGGAATAGGTTGCGAGTTACATAGTAAGATGTTATCAATGCAACATCTTTTTTACAATTTCCTTTTGTGTTTATTAGGGCTATCTTTTTATTTGGACCTATTGTAACTTCTTTCACGTCGCTTTTTAATTCAGTGTTATCTTTGTCTCCCATAAGGTATTTAGCTTGTTCGTAAAGGTCTTTACTTCCAGAAAAGTGCTGCAATTGAGCGTAAATAATAATGGCATCCCTTGAGGCACATTTAAGATAAAAAATCTTTATCGGGATCGTTAATAAACTGAATAAAAAAATAAATACGATGATGTATATTA
>JAVZJF010000052.1:0-6687 GCA_038870935.1 Candidatus Anstonellales archaeon
ACACATCACCAACATCACTCATGTCAATAACCTTATCTTTGTCTATATCTGCAATAGGATCATATTTTGTATCGCCACATTTTCCTCCCCAGCTATAACTTAATTTATAAAATAAAATATCACAAGAATTTTCACAAAGTTTTTCTTTATTGTCATTTGGATTATAGCTACTTTGATCAAGTGCGTCAATCAAACAGCCTGGATCGTCCTCATCTATTAAGCCATCACCATCGTCATCAGCATTATTATTACACTCTGTTATTACTCCGCCTTTAATCCTAAAATTAAGCTTAAGATAATCATAAGGAATTTGTTTTCCAGATACAGGGTCAACTATTCCATTCTCTCCTGGTTTTAATGGCGCTATACAGTAATATTCATTTTTTGAAAGGCAATCATTCGATATTATTAAAACATCAATATAAGTACCAAAGTTTCTTATTTTAAAGTCTAATCCATAAGCATTGTAATCGCTCTTTAAAAGATTTTCAAGACCATTAAAGTCATTCAAACTTAGCAAGCTATTATATTTTGGTTCTTCTAAAATTTTTCTTCCTATAACTAATAACTTAAAATAAGAAGAATCAATAATATGATTAATCTTATGAGCTATTGATACTCTTGTGTCAATTGAACTATCATAAATAGAAAAGCTTTTATTGCCGCTAACAAGAAAACATTTTGAATTTTCTATTGGACCACAAGTAGTATCATAATCTGAAACTACTATAGAAGCATCGCCCCAATTTATAATTCTTCCATTTTTTGTTGAACCTTGAGGTAGATTTTCTATTATTTTGTTTTCTAATTGCTCTTTAAGAATTTCTATAGTTGGGTAGCTATCATTCCACATTGCAATTTCAGAACCCTTTATTCCACCTGTTTTTCCTAAATCATAGGCAGCTCTTTGAGAAATAAAATCTATGCTTACATTAAATGTTTTAATTAATAAATTAACATTATTACCAAATGAAATAATCCTACTTTCTATACTAATTATATTTCTTTTTACAGGTTCATAACCACCTGTTATGTAAATTATAGTAAAACTTGAAATTAGAAGAATTGCAAGCAAACCACCATATCCAAGAGCAGAACCACCTTTCATAACTATCCCTTAACTAAAAGTTGTAAATCAACTACTTCACCATTTAACAAAAATAATTTTGTTGAAACTTTTTGAACTGGTAATGGTTTTTCTTCAATTGATTTTAAATTTCCAAAGCTTGAAACTATTAACTCTGAATATGGAAAAACTATTTTAAGTAAATAATCTTTTTTTAACATAGGATATAAAAATTCTAATGTTGCTGCACTAACATCTATAAATTTACCATTTAACCATACTGTGGTAGAGTTTTGAATAACAGCTACCTCTAGTAATTTTTTTATTGGAATTCCATCTTTTTCAAATTCTAAAAAAGCAGAAAATTGAGTATCATAAGTTATTGGTGTTATAAATATGTCAAACTCAGCTTTTCTTGGAGTTACTACACCAAGATATTTTTCAACTTCATAAATTTCAATTAAGGCCCATATAAATAATGTCATTAAAATTGTTACTGCTAATAATGCAATTATCATAAATAAATCGGCTACCATAGATGTGGCTTTCATACTTCAACAACCATTATAGCTTGTTTTACTTCACCTGTGTTTAATTTAACTGCTACATAAAATTTTTCTATACCGTTTAAAATGTTTGTATCATTGATAACAAAACTCCATTGTTTAGAATCATTTAAAAGTATTACAGTAACATTGCCATAGGCGTATTTAAAGCATGATGAATCTGAACTCATAGTATTTAGTTTTTCTTCAGAAAATAAACTTGGTGTATTGGAATATGTTAAACAATTGCTTGTTAATAAAGCATTCCCTAAAACCAGCGCTTCTCTTGCTGCTTCATTTTTATTTACAATTACATTGTAATTAACATATTCAAAAAAAATTGCTAAAACGCCAACAACAATAATAGCTATTTGAATTAATTTTAAAAAATCTTCTGTTATTTCCATTTGACCTTTCATACAAACACTTTTAACTCACAATCGCCATTTTCATCAAAAACTTTTTTAATTTTTATTGCTTGACCAACTGTTCTGTTTAATGCTATTATTTTTTCTTTTAAAACACAATTTGACCTGATAATCGGAACTGGCTTTATACCCGTATAAATTGCTCTTTGATAAGGTCTAGTAACAGCATGAACTAAAACATAAAATACTTCGTCTTCCTTATAGATTTTTATATTGTAAGGTTCTCCTAAAGTTTTTATGGTGCTTGAAAATTCTCCTGGAGTTTGATCTGCAACAGATAAAGTTGTTGATATATAATTTTCAAGTAATATTGGCTCTGAAAATATCAAATAGTAAAAAGTTTGAGAAGCAATCCCCTCTGGGCTAAATACAACTGCAAGTACCATAATTAAAATTATAATTTCAACAACAAATTTTATAAAATCTTTTGTTATTTCAGACATATTCTTACTTTTGTACTTTAGTTAAAATAAGATTTTTTTGATATTTTTGCATAATTTCATAAGTTAAAGGTTGCCAAGGAGATGTTGGCCAACTAATAAGACCTTCTGCTATTCCCTGAGCAAGTGTTACGGGATCGGTTACTTTTATAATTTTATTAAGTAATTCTGACATAGATTTAAGAGGCCCACTCCAAAGCCAACTGGTAAGAGTAACAATATCACTTGTAGTCCAAATTGTATAATACAAATTAATTAAATTGTTATCTGCAATACAATAATTAGAAGCTTCGCCATCAACATCTGCCTTTTCTATATTAATAAAGATGGTTGGTTTATTATCATAATTTGTTTTCCATATTTTTGCCATAGCAAAGCATGGGCTTACAACATAAAACCTAGGATGTGATGGAACACGCATAAGAGCAGCTTGAATACCTATCCATTGCCATATTGGAATGGGTCTCCAAATTCTAACATCAAAATCATCATCTTCTTCATTTAAATAAATTGGTGTTTCTAAATTATTTTTTGTAACAAGACAAATTGAATTTCCCTCACAACCTGCTGCAACCGAAGTTGCTAATAAAGCTTGAGCATAAAAGCTAGTTGGATTTAATAAATTTTGTGGGCCGTCAAGATAAATAAGTTTTTTAACTTCAGCATTTACAGTTCTTCCTAAAATGCCTACTTTTGTTAGTGGTAATGTATATTTATTATTTTCAAACCATCCTAATAAAAGCCCCACTTGCCTTGCTGCGTCTTCAGATACTAGTGGGTCTGAAGATGCAAATCTTGATACAAGACTATTAGGAGAAGTACTACCAAAATCACCTATAAGATAGTGAGAAAAAGAGTCTCTAGTTAAAGAAATTGCATCTTTACCCTTATTTAAATCTCCTAAATAATTAGGAAAAATGTCATTTGTTATGAAATTAAGTGCCTTAACTCTTGCCTCATTTTCGGTAATTCCGTTAATTTTAGCAAATTCTTTTATAGTTTCATATTTCTCTTCCAAACCTGGAATTATACTTTGAGTAGCAATATCATATCCAAACGATTCTCTAAAAATTGATTCTGGAGTTAAGCTCAAACCATCTCTTGAAGCAACAATTATACTATTAATAGCTTGTTGATGAAGCCCCCACTCCATTTCCTGAGACACAAACCCTAAGCCGTTTGCTCCAACTTTTTTTATGGCATCTATTAAGTGTTTTTGTTCAATTTCTATTTCATCTGATAAACCTAATATTAATCTTATTTTGTCTTTTACACCATCTTGCTCTAAAAACATTTCAGAAAGAACTTCACCCTTTGTCATTCCGTTTGGCAAAATAGTAGTATCGGAAAAGGCATCTAAAATTGCTAATTTTATTCCAGCTATTGAATTCGAACCTAAAACAGCACGTTGAATCCTATAACCTAATTTTTCTATTCTAAATAAAAAATCATCAATCTTATCTTCTATAGGTTTAAAGAATCTTTGATAAAATTTTGAATCTGTAATTTTATATTTTACCCATTCCCCAAAAGGAACCTCTTGTTCTGTAATATAAGTTTGCTCTGCAAGCGCTCTTTCTGCTGGAGATAAAGTATCTAACCAATCATTATAAACTTCTGAAGGATTTATTTTTAAATTTCTCCATGTACCTTCACTATCTGATTTAAAATTTCCATTTTCATCAAAAACGCTTGCTGATTCTGTTGTCATATCTAAAACCTTTCCATCTGGACTTACCTTCTCATAAACAGTAACGTGTTCTATAGGATCTCCATCAGCATCAAATGCTGTTGGAATTATTACATCTAATTCTTGATTTGAAATAACAATCCTACCATTTCTTTCAACTCCCTTTATCCATCCCTCATCTAAAGCCTCATCTATAGTATAAAGATATTCTCCACCTTTATACTGTCTAACCAAATAAACCCCTGAAGAGTCCTCTCCAATCTTAACAGCACCATTAGTTTCATCTTCTATTATTTCTGATACTAATTGAAATTTTTCTTGAGAATGGGGGCCAAAAACCTTTAGCCTTATTTTATGCGCAAGTTGCCCCAACCATTTTTTAGCATTTGCATATTTAGCAACTTTTTCCATTAAAGCAGCATCGGTAAGATAAAATATACCAGTACCTATTCTCATATAAGCCCACATTCTTAATGACGATGCGGCGCCGCCACTCCAAGGATAAGCCTCTGACCATATTCCCCCACCGCTTTCAGGAAATCTTTCAAAATATATTTTATATTGTGGCTCGGAACCAAGAAACCCTTCTAAAAAGCTTGTCCCTCTTTCTTGACAAAGTTTTATTTGAACTTCTGCATAATAATCTGGATCATTAGGAATATCATTACCAGAATAATAGGGGTAATAAGAAACAACCTCATCAATCTTAGTTTTTAAATCATAAGCAGTTTTTTTTGCTGCTGAATCACAGTTCGGAGAACCTATAATTAAAATTAAAATGAAAGCAATTACTATAAATATTATAAATGAAAGCAAGATATTAATTGGTATTTTTATCATTATGAACAACCACAAAATTTTCTTGTTTGATTTAAATTATTATTATTTTTGTCTATCTCTAATTCATCAATTAATTCTAGTATAGTTTTATCATTACAAAACAATAAAATAGAACTTAAAGTTGTTCTGTCTGGGCAACCATGCGACCTGTAAGCTTGGCAACACTGCCTAAGCTCATTCTGTAAAAGTAATTTATCTATACCCAGTTTTCCTCCGCCAACTAATAAAAATACTACAAGAAAAATTGCTATTAAAAATATGATTAATAATATTATTTGTTCTACTGAAATCATACTATACCTCTACAAAGATTTCTACATTTTTCCCAATCAGAAGCACTCATACCTATAATGCCTAAAGCATTTTGACAAAGTTGATTCATATCACAACTTTTATCTCTATAAATAATAGTTCCTGTATCCTTATAGTTGTTTAAACTCCAAAAAACGCAGCAATCTCTAAAGCTTAATTGAGTTTGAGTTATTTTACCAAACAAAATAGAAGGATTAACAGCAAATATTATTATAAGAATAATTACTATTACAATTATAATTATTCCAAATATAACTGCATAGTGTAAACCATGCATAAATTAACTATAGGTATTTTTAAATATAAATTTAAGGTAACTTAAAATTTAAGAAATTAGCTCCTAATGACGCCATATAATTTATAAAATCTGTTTGATGCACAACAAATAATATAATAATTGCTACAATTATTAATGTAAGCACAACTATAGTTAACAAACCAAACTCTAATCCTTTATGAACATTTATTGTTTGAGTCACAATAACCAACCTTGCAATCATTAGTCGTTAAACAACCACAAAACGGAGTAAAATTATAATCTCCAGGAAATGTAATTAAACATCTAGTTCCTTCAATATTTGAACTACAATCTGTATCTGTTTTGCAAAAATCAGTTTTTAATCCTCTAGCCTCTTCTACTTTGCCAACTGGATTAAAGGCTAACCAAAAAACAATAACTGCTAATATAAATAAAATAAAAGCAACAATTAAATTAATTGAAAATTCTAAGCCTTTTTTCATATTAAATTATACGAGAAACATATAAAAATTATTACTCAACGCAACAAATTGCATAAGCTGTTTCCCATTTAACATCTCCTCGAAAATTGCAATACCACCACTCATAACCTGGGGCTCCACTCCAATCTGGGCAACCTTTTCCTTCATCCTCATCTCCGGCTTTAGGATCATTTGTAGGACAAGATTTATACAATCGGGTACCATACCATTCTTCATCAGAAGTTGAGACAGTACAACCACCATTAATAACTTTATAACCTAATGGGCATTTGACTGCGATAATATCTTTATCGTCTTTACAATGTACAAATGAGTCCCCCAAACTGCTCCAAGGGTGGTTTGGATTACCGGTTTTAGGGTCTCCGCAAGATGCCGTAACAACTTTACATTTATAATCTGGAGAAGCTAACACTATACCAACATAATTATTATTTTTATTTAAACTTGAAAATAAAATTGTAAAAATGAAAAAGGAAAAAAGAACTATCAAAATTTTACTTAAACTAATATATTTTTTATTAAACATATAAAATCACTATTATTTTTTTTCACACCACCTATGTATTGCTGAAAAGCAGTCTGTTGTCATCATATGTTGAGAATCTACAACGCTACAATAGCTTTG
>JAVZJF010000053.1:0-6634 GCA_038870935.1 Candidatus Anstonellales archaeon
ATAATACAGAAATGGTTACATAAATGACAAATTACTTTGTTATCTTTTAATGGTAACCATAACAAAGCTTCCTTTTCCATCAATTAATATTTGCATTGATTATTTTAAATTTGATATCAGTAAATTTAGTTAAGAACTACTACTAATCGGGAATAAGAAATGATAAAGATAGATTACAACCTCATACGGAGATTTATAATAAACAATAAATACTATCTAATAATTTTCGTTATTTTAACGATTTTTTTCTTTTTCCTGTTTATTGAAATAGATAATTACCTTTATTATAAAGATTATACATTTGAAAGTAAAGAATTTGAAAATTATTTAAAAAACTACAAACTCATGGAAAAAGAGCCATTTTCAGCATTCTTCATCAAAAACATTTTCTTAACATAGAATAACGTGACACTTTTACTAACTTATAATGGCACAATAATTGCACTAAAAGAGAATGATAAAGTGTATTCTATAGCAAATATTTCTACATTGAGTGCAAAGGACAAACAAATAAATATAATACAGATCCAGATAGATAACTTAATCTATTTATGTATGCATGATAGCCATAATATTGGGAATTTTTCATGTAATGTCAAACAAATTAACGAAATATTATACAACAAAATCATAGAAAAATTCTTTAGAAGATTGTATGAAAAAAAAGCTATTGCCTTTGAGATTCCTTTAGAAAATTCAAGTAATGAACTAATTTTTGATTACAATAACATTAGCTTCTCTTGTACCATGATAAAAGGCGAATTACTAATTAATAGACTTAATGACGAAGAAAAAATATATTATTTATTTCAAGCTGGAATGGATATAGAAGAAAAAAATAATTGGGACATAATTAATAAGCTACAATATGCTAATTTCACCGTTTGCTTAAAAAATAATTATAAAACATATCAAAGTTTAAGTGCTTATGTGAGAGACGAAAATAATAGAGTAATATTGTATAATTCTGATATTTTTTACATGAACGTCAGTAATAAAACAGATATTTCCAAAGAACAAATTATTGCTTTGATAAATAAATTTTATTTAACCACAACTTGAACACTTTGCTTTTTCAATTACTTCTTTTTCAATTTTTATTGTATATTTACCTGTTAAACAAGATAAGCATAATTCATTTTTCTTCAAACCTATGCTCTTAACCAAATTATTTATGTCCATGTATATTAGAGAATCTACATTTAAGAACTTAGCAATTTCTTCTTCACTCATTTTAGCTGCAATTAGTTCATTAAAAGTAGGAAAATCTATGCCCATGAAACAAGGGCTAATTATTTTAGGGCAGGAAATGAATAAATGAATTTCTTTTGCACCAGCATTTCTTATAATTTCAACTATCTTTTTCATTGTATTTCCTCTAACTATAGAATCATCAACTAAGGCTATTCTTTTCCCTCTAATTAAATCAGGAATAGGAAATAATTTCATGCTTATTAACCTTTTCCTTTGCTCGTTTGATGGCATAATAAATGTTCTATTAACATATCTATTCTTGATAAGGGCTTCTCTAATAGGTTTCTTAGTAACTTCAGCAAGTCCTTGAGCCGCACTTCTTCCAGAATCAGGTATCGGTACAATAATATCAAAATCTATTTTCTTTTTCTTTGCAATTTTTCCAAGCGCTCTACCAAGATTCTCCCTAACAACCTCTACATTCCTATTTTCAATTATTGAATCAGGTCTGGAAAAATAAACATATTCAAACATACAAAAGGATTTCCTTTTTGTGTCAAATAACTTATATTCACTAATTTTATTATCTTGTAATATTAACAAAGCACCAGGAGATACATCCTTTACTATTTCAAAATCGATCCCTGTTATCGCACATGATTCTGAAGCTATTACATAAGATGAATGTTTTTTGCCTAAAACTAATGGTCTAAAGCCATTTGGATCTCTAATAATTAGTAATCTTGGTTTTTCATAAGTTGTATCTAAAATTGTAATACAATAAGCACCGTAGAAAATTTTTAAATAATCTCTCAAAAGAGAAACTAATTGCTCTGTAGAATTTTTAGAATTTTCAATTGCTTTAGTAATAACTTTTGCTAATATCTCTGTGTCAGAGTCTGTTTCAAATTTAAACTCATCTTTTAATCTCTCTCTCAATAAAAAATAATTAGAGATATTCCCATTAAATGCTATATATAGGTTATTACTTTGCCATGGCTGGGCATTATGGATTGCTGAGATTCCTGCGGTGGAATACCGTATGTGAGAAATTGCATAATTAGCTCTATCAGGAATTTGTGACATATGCTTTTGAAATAATTCATTGATTAAGCCCATTTCTTTCTTTAAAACAACCTTTTTCTGAATATTATCATAAATTGCAAATCCTGAAGATTCTTGACCTCTATGTTGTAAAGATAACATTCCCCTATAAAGGTAATCTGCCATGAAATTAGAATCAGATTCAGATAAAAATAATGCAAAAACACCACACTTTTCTCCTATATCACTACCATTTAATTCACTAATAAATTTTACATTTGACATCATAATATAACCAACTTTCAGCATATTTTATAACGAAACGCTAAATAATAAGTGAATTTTTCCATAAATCCTTTATGCTTTTGAAATCCAAGTTAATTCCATTTATTATTATATTATCCTTCAGCAAATGACCTATCATAATTAATTTAATATCATTCAAATTATTATTCGCATATTTTTCAAACAAATTTTTTATTTTAATAGAATCCTCTTCATTCACAATCAATACATACCCATAATAAGTTCCAAATAAAATTTCTAAATCATTAACCTTTATATCGAAACCTATATCATTGCCCAAAAATTCAGTTAATTCAAATAAAGAAACAATCATTCCAGAACGAGATATATCATTAACAGCAATTATTTCCTTATTATTTAAAATAAATTCTTTTGCTTTTGTTTCAGCATTTACATTTATGGCCAAGTCTTCTTCATAAAGAGAATTTAAGTTATTTATTTGATAAAATATTGAACCTGACATTAAAGGTTTTCTTGTCATTAACAAGTAAATGTGATAATTATTGCAATTCTCTTGATTTTTTTCAAACATGTTTCTTAACTCATGCAACTTTTCAATTCGTGAAAGTGACTTATATGAATTTTTACCTATCATAAAAATAACAGGGGTTGGTGAGATAGGTTTATTTGTTTCTACATTTTCATTGTAAAATGATACATTTCCTCCTATACATGGTATATCAAACGCTTCTCCTGAATCAGCCAACGCATCAATTGTTTTAGAAAAATCCCCCATTACATCTTCTTTCTCAGGATTACCAAAATTCAAGTTATCTGAAAGTGCTAAAGGACTTCCAAAAACAGAGACTATTGACCTATAACATTCCATAAAAATGTGATAAGTACCATAATACGGATCCAAATTACATAGAAAAGCATTACTTTGGACAGACATAGATAAACCAATATTTTCATCAGGTAGTTTTATTACAGCAGCAGAAAAATGAGGCCATAGAGCTGTATTACCCTTGACACTCATATCATATTGAGAAAAAACTTTTTCTCTTGAACATACATTGTAATGAGATAGAAGTCTAAACAAATGTTGCTCCAAGCCATTCTTATCATTAAAGTCCATTTTTAAACTTGGTTTTGGTTTCTTTTCTCGAGGAATAAATCTTTCTTTTCTGTTCATGAATGGAACTTCTACTAACAACTTAGGATCTAAATCAACAACAAGATTATTATTGTAAAAAGCTTTGTAATTATATTCTCTTGGCATTATTTTACCAATTATGGAATAATTAATTTCGTATTTTTGAAGAATCTTTTCAATTTCCTTAACATGTTCTTCAGCAGTTATTAAAAGCATTCTTTCTTGGGATTCACTGATTAAGATTTCCCACGGCAGCATTTTTTCTCTCAAAAAAACTTTTTCAATATTTATCTGCATACCTAAATTGAATTTGGCGCAGAATTCTGTTGTGGCAGAGGTTAGTCCGCCTCCTCCCAAATCTCTACATGCCTTTACCAATTTTTTTGAAAATATTTCTTGTAACGCATCAATAATTAGCTTCTTTGTAAAAGGATCTGCTATTTGAACAGCAGGTCTCATATCCTTTGATGAATCTATGACCTTGGAAGCAAAAGATACTCCTCCGATGCCATCTTTACCTGTTGAATTTCCCATTAATATAACTAAATCTCCTGGCACAACTTTTGAATAGTCAAATAACTTGTCCATTTTTATTATTCCGATACAACCAGCATTAACTAAACAATTTCCCATAAAAGATTTATCAAATTCTATTTCCCCTCCTAAATTAGGAATTCCTGTAGAATTGCCATAATCAGCTATGCCCCTTACACTTTCTCTAAACAACCACAGAGAATAATAAGGTATCTCACCATTTTCTTTTACACCAAAATGTAAAGAATCTATAACTCCTATTGGATTCGCACCCATTGCCAATACGTCTCTAATAATACCTCCTACACCAGTTGCTGAGCCATTGTATGGGTCTATATAACTCGGATGATTATGTGATTCAATTTTGAATACAGCAGCATATTCATCAGAAACATTGACTACACCTGCATCCATTCCTGGACCAACTAAAACTTTGGCATTTTTCGTATATAAGCGCTTAAAATAACCTTTAGAACTCTTGTATGAACAATGCTCAGAATGCATTACTTCAAACATTGCTAATTCTTCAATTGTAGGGTCTCTTTTAATTAATTTTTTCACGTTATGAAAAAGTTCTCCTTCAAAGTTCATTTGATACCTCTTTAGGAAAAAGATATGTTACTAATTAATTCTTATCAGTAATCTTAATCTTCTCTTATTGGTGCCAAGAAAAATGTTATTGAACCCAATGGAATTTCATATGATAGTTTTAGAACACCAAAAGTATTGTAAATTAATGTAGTATTAGAATTATCATTAGAGCCGTTCATTATATCAACCAAGTATTGTAATGGATACGTTGCCCTTATTTTGTCTTCTTTTACACTCAACTCTGAAAGCTCAGATGATTTTTTTGAAAATTCAACACTAAAAGTACTTGTATCTCCTTTAGATTCTATAATAAAGTTTTCTTTTGTTGCAATAAAAGATATGTATGTACTAACTAGCTCTGCATTTTTTAATGCGTTTTTGATAGCAGAAGAAAGTAATCTAACCTTTGCATTATCCGTGACTTTTGGATCACCAGTTACTGTTTGAGAAATATCTAAAATAGGTAATTCAAATTTAGATTTTTTATCTGCAAAATATAATATTATTACAAGTTTGTTCTCTGCTTTTTCCAATACAACTTCTTCTGCTTTTTCTGTTACTGCTCTGGAAAATATACTAACAAGATCAGAGATTTTTACACCAATATTGGTTGGTTGAGAAACTTCATAAGCAGAAAAATCCTTTTTTTGAGCTACAAAATATACCATTGAAATCTGACTCGAATCCATAGCTCTTAGACTCACTTGCTCCAAGTCAAACTTGAATATTCCTTCATCGACTATGTTATTGATTGCTGTCAAAGCCTCTTTAAAACCTTTAATATCTTTTATCCTAACACTAATCATTTACTTTCACCTTCACCAATCAAAGTCAAAGCAATATTCATTAAGAGTAAAAGAAATTATAAAGCATGCTTCATATGCTGCAACGATTCACCAAGCAAAATTTTATCTATCATATTTAAATTAACATTGTAACGAATAAATTAATGTCAGGTGACTTTCGTGAGTAGTGAAAACGCTAATAAGAAAAAAGAGGATGAACGAATAGAATTTTTCACCGAACACAACCTTGATAAAAACGTTATTTTTGTTTGGCATTTTCCTTATTTTGTTATAAGTGTTGTTTTCTTGCTCCTGATTTCCTTGTTGATTTATTTTAATATTATACCTTTTCCTTCTCTTTCCTTAGACAATCCATCGACTATTGCAATATTACTTGTTTTAATTGCAAATTTATTTCTAATTTTTTACTTAAAACTTAAATATACTCTCTTTACTTATTCAATTGATAGTCACGGAATTGTAATAAGATTTGGAGTTATTAGTAGAAAAAGAATAGTAATACCTTATGAAAAAGTGCAAAATATTAATACTAAAAGAGACATTGTAGAAAGACTCTTTGGCACTTGTACATTAACTATTGAAACTGCTGCTGGAAAAGATATTGGAGAAGGGATTATTCCGGGAGTATCAGTAAAAGACAGAGAAAAAATAATTCAAACAATAACTAATGCAATTGAAATGTATCATAATAACAAAAAAGCACAAGAAATCGATGTCGAGTTAATAAAAAAAGACCATCAAGCAATACTTTCAACTGAAGAAAAAATAGTCCAATTAACTAAAAGACTTGAAGAATTAGAGAAAAACATAAAATCAATAACACAAAAGGAAGAAATTGTTAAAGAAGATTCTAAAGGTGCTTTAGAAATTTTATCATTTGAGAATAAGGAAGTTAAGACTATCGAAGAAAAGGAAGAGAATGTTCTAAAAAAATTTTTACTTGCTGAAGAAAAAAAACCAATAGCAACATCATTGAACGAAATTAAACAAAAATTTGACAATGTAGAAATAAAGCAAAGCGAAAATAATTATGAAAATGCAAATGTGATTCCGTTTTTTGTTA
>JAVZJF010000054.1:0-4604 GCA_038870935.1 Candidatus Anstonellales archaeon
TCCCTCTACACTAATTGGACCATCAATGATTTTTGATATTTCTTTTATAACTTCTTTGTGATCTTTACCTGCTTTAACAATCAAAGTAGGGTTTGTTGTGACTCCATCAACTAATCCCAGTTCTGCAAATCTCTTAATCTTTTCAACTTCTGCAGTGTCTAAAAAGAATTTCATGTATATCACCATTTAATTAACTATTGACCTCACCCAAAACAAATTTTTTTACTTTTTCAGCTATGGAATTTCTCCATAATCCATAGTGTTTTAATAATTCTATACCTTCGCCACTTTCACCAAATTTCATAGGCATTCCTATTCTTAATAGTCTTGTAGGATAGCTTTCACTCAAAACTTCAGCTATAGCAGAACCTAAACCATTTACTATTTGATGCTCCTCTACAGTAACAACTTTGCCTGTTTTTTTTGCGCTTTTAATAATTGTTTCTTTGTCAAAATCGCTATATGATAAAGTAGAGCAATCTATTACTTCTACCCTAATCCCATATTCTTCAAGTAATTTAGCTGCTTGCAGTGCTTCGTAAACCAATGGCCCTGTAGCAATTATCGATACGTCTTCTCCAAAAACTAATACATTAGCTTTTCCGATTTTAAAAGGAGTTTCAATAGTTGTAAATACAGGCATCTTTTCTCTTGAAAGTCTTAAATAACAAGGACCGTATTTCTCATAAATACCATATGTTGCTTTGTATGCTTGAATACTATCAGATGGATAAATCACACACATTCTTGGTAAACCCCTCATTAATCCAATATCTTCAAGAGCTTGATGAGTCGCACCATCTGGACCAACTGTTAATCCTGTATGAGATGCTATAACTTTGACGTCTGCATTGGCATAACAAATAGCTACTCTTATTTGATCATAGTTTCTTCCTGGATTAAATACTCCGTATGCAGCCATGAAGACTTTTTTACCTGCATACGCTAAGCCAGCTGCAACACCAGCCATGTTTTGTTCTGCTACTCCACATTGAATAAACCTGTTTGGAAACTTTTGTGCAAAATAATGAACTCTAACAGACTCTGCAACATCTGCAGTAACACAAAAAACTTTTTCATCTTTTTCTGCTATTTCAACTAATGCCTTACCCATGCCTTCCCTAGTGGGAATTGACTCAATCTTATCAGAGAAAATATCATCATTTAGAGCCATGGCTGAGTTTAATTCCATAAACATCACATCTTAATCATATTAAGGGATGTAATAATCTTTTTCTTTGTACAATAATTTTAACTCTTCTTCTAACTCTATGAGAGCTTTTTCTGCCTCTTCTTTTTTAGGAGGTTTTCCGTGCCACTCATAAAAGTGCTCCATGAATTTAACACCCTTACCAGGTACAGTATTTGCTATAATAACCGTTGGTTTTCCCTTAGTTTTTCTTGCTTCTTCTAAAGCGTTAATTATTTGATTAAAATCATGACCATTTATAGAGATAGTATGCCATCCAAAAGCTTTGTATTTATCAACTAAAGGTTCTAAAGGCATTACATCTTCTGTTTTTCCATCTATTTGAATATAGTTTCTATCAATTATGTTCACTAAATTGTCCAATTTGTATTTGTTTGCAAGCATAGCTGCTTCCCACGTAGAGCCTTCTTGATGTTCGCCATCAGAAGTAATACAGTAAACTCTTGATAATGATTTATCATATCTTAAGGCATAAGCAATCCCACAAGCTATAGATAAACCATGACCTAATGGCCCAGAAGAATTCTCAATATATGGCATCCAATCTTTACTTGGATGGCCTTGAAGTTCAGAACCTAATTTTCTTAAAGTCATTAACTTTTCTAAAGGGAAATAACCACATCTTGCCAATGCAGAATAATAGATAGGAGCAACATGACCATTAGATAAAACAAATCTATCTCTTTGAGGATCAAAAGGATTTTTCGGATCATGATGCATTTCTCTAAAAAAAAGAACAACGAATATCTCTGCCAAGCCCAAAGGACCTGCAGGATGGCCTGATTTTGCTTCAGCCAGCATTGTGATAACATCATGCCTCATCAAATTTGCTAAAATCTTCATTTCCTTTATATTATGAGAGATATCTCTAAACGAAGGATTCGGAATAATCCCCATAGTGATTCCTTTAAAGAAATAGTAATTTGAATTAGCAGAGAAGGTTATTTAAATGTAATTTGAAAAATCAAAATATGGGGAAAAACTCAAACTCTGGTTTATTTGGAACATTGATTAATCTTGTTGTTGTGGCTGCTGCATTGCTTATAATTTATATAACGCTCAGATTTGTTTGTCTTAATTTTAGTATTGAGCTTGAATCTCTTTCGGCATTTTGCAATCTTGTTAAAAATTTTTGATCAATTTTTTGAAAGTTCTTTCAATAAATCATTTATCTTAAATATTTCGCTCTTTGGATTCTGAGAATTAAAAATATAACTTGCTGCACAAAAGATTCTTGCTCCTGCATGATATAACATAGGGATATTTGAATAGCTTATACCTCCATCAACAGCTATATTTAAATAAGGATATTCTTTGTGAATCTTTTTGACTTTCTCTATATTAGACTCTAAGAATTTCTGGCCTGAAAAGCCAGGATTAACAAACATTACTAAAACAGAATCCAAGTAATCAATATATTGGCTGATAACTTCATTAGATGTTACTGGATTAATGGCTAATGATAATCTGAGATTTTTTGATTTTAATAGTTCAAAAGTTTTGATTAATTCTTTTTTATTTGAAAAAGCTTCGTAATGGATTTCAAACACATATTTCTTTCCGCTCACATCAAATCCATTATAGACAGTTAACCAGTCAAAAACCATTAAATGAAATCTTACTTCTTCAAAGTAATCAAAGGTTTTTTTATCATATAATTTAGGATCTAAAGTTTGATTTGGTACAAACTTGCCATCCATTATATCAATTTGAATAGAATTAACTAAACCCCTAATCAAATCAATTTTATATTGATAATCTTTTTCATCTTTTGATAAAATTGCAGGACATAAATATGCAGAATGTTTAGAAATCTCTAAATTCGAACTTTGAAAATGTGAATCAGCCATGTAAAACTTTTATTCCACAAAAAAATAAAAAATAATATTTGACTAATTTTAAGCTCTATAAAAAATTTCTCTTTAAACTTACCATCTAGTTGCTTTGTCCTCATCAATTTTTCTTACATCTTTATTATAAAGTTCTTTTAATCTTTTTAACATCACTCTTTGCTCAGCCGCAGCAACTATTTGTCGTGTTCTAACAACAACATCTGGATTTACACTAATACTTGTTATCCCTAGTTCAACTAATCTCTCTGCAAATTCAGGATATACTGAAGGTGCTTGACCACAAATTGAAACTGTAACCCCATATAAATTACATCTACCAATTACATGTTCAATAGCTTTAAAAACTGCAGGGTTTCTTTCATCGAAATCGTTTGCCAAGGTAGCATTATCTCTATCAATACCTAAAATGAGTTGAGTTAAATCATTTGAACCAATAGAGACTCCATCAATACCTGCTTCAATGAATTCATCTATCAATAAAACTGTTGATGGAACCTCAACCATTATCCAAAGCTTGAAATCTCTACTTCTTTTTAAGCCAGCGTTCTCAACTAGTTCTTTAACCTGTAAAAATTCATGAACATCTCTAACAAAAGGTATCATCAACCATAGGTTTCTCATACCAAATTCTTCTCTTACCTTCTTTATTGCTTGTAATTCTAAATTAAATACTTCAGGTTGTGCAACATATCTTGAACAGCCCCTAAAACCAATCATTGGATTATTCTCTGTTGGCTCGTATTTGTCTCCTCCTCTCAAATTCCTATATTCGTTAGTTTTGAAATCAGTTGCTCTATAAACAACAGGTCTTGGATAAAATGCAGCTGCAAACTTTCTTAGGCCTTCAGCTAATTTCTCGATGAATTCATGTTCTCTGTGCTCTTCAATTAATTTCTTTGGATGTTCGCCTATGTCAGCTATCATAAACTCTGCTCTTAATAGACCAACGCCATCAACAGGTAATTTAGCTACTTTTTCAGCTAAATCTACTTCTGCTAAGTTTACATAAATTTTAGTACCTGTTACAGGAACATCTTGCATAGTCTGTATTTTCTTTACATCCTCTTCTGTAACTTTTTTCTCTTCTTTAATTAATTCTGCTACTTTACCTTCATAAACAACTCCATGGACTGCATCAACAGTATACAGCTCCCCTTCTTTAAGTACTTCTGTTGCGTTTCCAGTTCCTACTATACATGGAATACCCATCTCTCTAGAAACAATTGCTGCGTGACATGTTGCACCTCCTTCATTAGTCACTATTGCACTTGCTTTTTTCATCGCAGGTACATAATCAGGAGTTGTCATTGTTGCAACTAAAATATCTCCTTTATTCACTTTGTGAATCTCTTCAGGACCCGATAATACTTTCGCTACTCCAAATCCTATTCCAGGAGATGCTCCTAAACCTTTTGCAACTACTTTTGCCTGGCCTAAATTAATAGAAGGCATCTGAATTTCTTCTTTTGCTTCTGACTTGTCTTTCCCTAACGTTGTGATTGGCCTGGATTGAACAATGTAAATATGTTCATTGAAAACTG
>JAVZJF010000055.1:0-6551 GCA_038870935.1 Candidatus Anstonellales archaeon
GCCTCCAAAGTTGCCAGGAATTGACCCTAAATTATTTTTATTGATTCTAAAATGGATATGGATACAAGAAGACTTTAATTATAAACTAAGTTGGGAAGAGGTTAGATCACCACTTAAATATATTCTTGTGACAAGAACTGGAAGCAGAACAGCAAAAGGTGCTGGAAGAGGAAAGTTTTTCGCCGCATTAATTCTTTTGAAGAATCATTTCACCTTCGACGAAGTTAAGAAGATAATTCCTTTGTACTAGCACCAGTAGATCAACAATGCAATTAGAATCTTGTATTTCCATAATTAGTAATCAGTAGCAATCTGACTTGTCATTTTATCAAGTAATAATTTTCTTTCTTTTTCTGGTATTTCTTTATCTAATTTTGGATAAATATCATTATCTTCTAGAGTAGAGTGATTTTTAAGTAGAGTTTGCAACTTTTCATCTTCTTTTTCAGTATTAAAATCGTCGTTTTCAGTTTTTTCATTAATACTTTTCAATAACTTCATTATTATTTTATGTTCTTTTTTTAATCTATTAATTGTTTTTGAATATTTTTTGTTTACTAAAGGGAATAATAATAATTCTTCCCAATCAAAGTGAGTTTTTAATCTCCACAGAAGTCTTAAAAATCTTCTTCTTGCAAGAACTTTTCTTTGCAAATTTTTTTCTTGGATGTATTCATGTAAGAAGGAATAAACTATTGCATGATCCTTTACCATGAATAATGAAATAGAATTTTTATTATTTTTCTCCACAATAAAATATTTTTTTTAGCCCTTTAAAATGAGGAGCTATATTTTTTATAGTTATTTTACGAGACTTATGTTAATTAGCAATAGGTTCGCCGAGGCAGGGATTTGAACCCTGAATCCTTTGCAGGAACCAGATCTCAAGTCTGGCGCGTTACCAGGTTCCGCCACCTCGGCATTTTCCATTAAATGTACAGTTAAAAATTTTGTTTAGAGCTGTATTTTTAAATTTATAACTTGTATTTTTAAACAATGGCTTTAGTTGAATTAACTTTGCTATTAGTTTTTATACTTATTTTGCTTAAATCTGCTGAGCATGTAGTTTTATCAGCATCAAGATTAGCAGATTTTTTTGGTATTAGTACTTTAGCCATTGGAGTTGTTTTAGTTGCTTTCTCAACTTCATTGCCAGAACTTTCTGTAGCAATAATTTCATCGATTAATCAAAAAGGTTCAATTTCAGCGGGTAATGTATTTGGTTCTAACATAGCTAATATCTGTTTAATATTAGGTTTAGGCGCATTTTTGTATGGCTTTCAAATAAGTATGAAAGAAATCAAGCAAGTTGTTGTGATATTAATCTTAACAACAATTATTTCAGTTTACATAATTTTGCATGTTAATTTATATGGTCAAGCTCTTTCACAAATAGAAGGTATAATACTTGTTGGCATAGGCTTATGGTATTTTAGAAACTATTTAAGGGATTATGGTACCAATGGAAATATATCTCATTCAAATGGAATTGAGCACATAACAAAGCATAAAGCATTGTATGATTTTCTGTTCTTTTTTGTAGGAATAATAATTGTATTATTTAGTTCATCTATGGTTGTAAGATACGCTGTTAAATTAGCTGAAATGTTAAATTTATCTGAGAGCTTCATAGGTGCAACTATAATAGCAGTAGGTACTTCTTTGCCTGAGATGACAATAAGTTTACAAGCAATTAGGAAAAAGAAATATGGTATTGCATTAGGCGATGCCATAGGTGCTAATTTAACAACTTTAACAATTGTACTAGGGACATCAGCATTAATTAATCCTATTGATTTGACGTTAAATGTATTTATTGCTGCGTTATTATTTGCAATAATAGCAAATTCTGTATTTTTATATTTTGCAATAACTGCTAAGCGAATGGGTTCAAGAGAAGGTACTATTTTAGTGGCGTTATATGTTTTCTATTTAGTAACCATATTTGGTTTACAGGCAACAGAACTAATTTCATAGGAAATGTTATAGCAATCTTTATGTTATTGTATAGTTGTTATTTTTTTTATTAAAAAGGAGAAGTTATTTAAGTTATATTTTCCAATTAATAATAATGAACTTTGATAAACTGATTCAGCAAATAATTTATCAAGCATCTGATGAAGAAATAATGGAATTACACAGATATTTAGTTTCTTCTTTAGAGGACTATGATTATTTTTTATTACTGGCTTTAGCAACAATAATCGCGACTTTTGGACTAATGACTAACAATGCTTCAGTTGTAATAGGAGCAATGATTTTATCACCAATGATGTCAAAAATAATTTCTTTGGCTTATGCATTATTAAAGAACGATGGTGAATTAATTCTTAAATCATTTAAAGTTTTGGTCTTTGGTATAATTACTGTAATTATTTCTGCCATGCTATTAGGTATTTTTTATCCTTACAACGAGCCAAATAACGAAATATTATCAAGGACTAAGCCAACTTTATTCGATTTAGGGATTGCGATAGCAGCAGGAATAGCAGGAGCTTACACTACCTTAAAAAAGAATTTATCATCAACTTTAGCAGGTGTTGCTATATCAGTTTCATTATTACCTCCGTTAGCAGTTTCTGGCTTAGGATTAGCAATGCATGACTTTGCTATATTCTTAGGTGCATTTTTATTGTTTTTAGCTAATGCCATAGCAATAAACTTTGCTTCTATCAGCATATTTTGGCTTTGTGGTGTAGAAAAATCTTTGGGATTAAAAAATTTGGCTCTAAAGAGGTTAGAGATGTCACTTTTTATGTTACTAATAATTTCTATTCCTTTGGCAATTATTATGTTAATAACTATTGACGAGGCTAAAACAATTGATTTAACAAAAGAAAAAATATTAACAGCTTTTGAATTCAAAGCGAATTCTTCAATTTCTGATTTAAAAATAACTTATTCTAATTCAGTAGTTTATGTGCACATGACTGTAAAAACTAAAGAAAAAATCACACAACAAGAAGTTGATAATTTAGCTTTAGTTATTTCAAAAGCAACTGGGAAGAAAGTCAACATAATCTTAGACCAAGTATTTTATGAAAGCGTATCTTCAAGTTCATTAAATTAATTTCAATTTATTCAGTTTTCAAATAAACTCCTTCTTTGTAGTTTCTTCCATTAGCGGATTAGCAGCTCCATACTTCAGAGTTAACAATTACTAATCCTTTACCATTCTTAAAAGTTTTTTTTAACAGTAGCAATTTTTCCTATTAGGCTTTCTCTTCCTGTTTTAATAGGCTGCTTTTGTAGATGTTTATTGTAAACTAAAATAAGAATAACAGCAAGTATAGATGTTAAGAAACCTATCATAAAAGCCCATGGATTGTTCAAAGTTCAGCGTTATAAAAATACTTGAAACAATTAGTCCGATACCTAAAGAACCTACTATTCCAGAAGAAAGAAATAATTCTCCGACTATTGCTAATATCCCTATAATAATTATTAATGCAACAAAATCCATGTTTATCAAATTATATTTAAAATGCTCTTTAAATATTTTTTAATGAGATAATGGAATACAATAAGAGTACTACAGTTTACTCTAAGCAATATGTATATTCAAGACCTTATAAAAAGAGAGTGATTTATGCAGATAGACCTGCAAATGAACAAACATCTAATGACATTACCAGAGAGAGTTGGAGTTATCATTCATTGTATCCTTCAATGTGAACATTTATACCACTATTTTTAATTCCTCTTTTAGTTCCTTTAATTAACCCAGATTTTTCTGACCTTGTTTCTTATTATGCTTTGATAGGAATAATTCTTGCAGTGTTTTTTTACCTTTTTTAGAATAAGAGTTAGCCATTTTTTGAAGGATAGTTTAATTTCATTAATTATAATTATGTTTCTAATTTTTACTACAAATAAACCTTTAGATGCTTATTTACTCTAAATTTCATCCCATATTTTGTTGCACGGTATAGATTTTCATTTGGAAAGAAGAGAATTAAGGACTTTGAAACTAATATTTTATTCTATAGTGGCTTTATCTTTCGTAATTATTATTGGCCCAAAGTTAAGTACTTTAATAGTTACTTCAATCATATCATTGATCCTTCGTTCTTTTGTGATTATTTTGCAATATGAACAAGGTATTCAATTTAGGTATGGTAGGGCAATAAAAAAGCTCGAGCCAGGAATCAATTTTATTATTCCATTAATAGATGTTATTGCTGTTGCTGATAAAAGAATTAATACATTAGAAGTACCATTTCAAAAAGTAATTACTAAAGACAATGCAAATGTTTTGATTGAAGTTATTATTACTATAGAATTAAAGATATAGAAAAAGTGATTTTATCTATTTCAAATTATGATACTGCCGCAGTCAATATTAACATTGACTGCATTGAGGTCAATTGTTGGTTCAATGAATTTTGATTACTTGAATACAAACAGAAAAGATATTAATAACAAATTAAGGGAATCTTTATCAGACTTTGGTAATGAATATGGAATAGAATTTTTGCATGCAGAAATAGGAAGAATCAAGCCAATAGATAATACACTTTTAGGTGCACTTACTAAACAAATAATCGCTGAAAGGAATAAGAGATCGATAATTATAGAAAGCGAAGGAATCAAAGAAGTAGAGATAAAAAAAGCTGATGGTTTTAAGAAATCTTATGAAATATTAGCACAAGGAATGGCAAAAGCTACGATCAATTTAGCTGAGGGAAAAGCAAAACAAGTCGAAATAGTTTCTTCTGAAGCTTTAAAACATATTCATGGCTATGCATTGTCTTTATGGGAATTGGACTTGTGGAAAAAGATGTGCTCAAGCAAAGATACTAATGTTGTTTTGCCATTAAACGTTAAAGGTTTGGTAAGTTGTATGAAAGGAATAGAAGGTAAAAAATAGTATTTGAATTTTAAATGAGGTGGAAATATGGTTGAATTCCCTACAATATGTATTTTAGGTATAGGAGTTCTTTTTTTCATGTTATTGGCAAGCTCGTTTAGAGTTCTTAAAGAATACGAAAGAGGAGTTAAATTTACTCTTGGTAAATTTAGAGGCGTTTACGGGCCAGGTATTGTAATAGTTATACCTTTTATTGAAGAAATAAGAATAACTGATTTGAGAACAAAAACATTAGAAGTACCTAGGCAAGATGTAATTACAAAAGATAATGCTACTGTGGGGGTTGATGCAGTTATTTATTATAGAGTTGTAGATCCTCAAAGAGTTGTTTTAGAAGTAGAGGATTTCCAATATGCAACTATTAGGTTGGCACAAACTACTTTGAGAAGCATAATCGGAGATATGAATTTAGATGATTGTCTTTCTAAAAGAGAAGTTATTAACACTAAGTTAAGGGAAACATTGGACGAATCTACAGACAAGTGGGGTGTAAAAGCAGAAGCAGTTGAGATCAAAGAGATAGAGCCTCCGCAATCAATAAGAGATGCTATGACAAAACAAATGGCTGCTGAAAGAAATAAAAGAGCAATGATACTTGAAGCTGAAGGCAATAGACAAAGCGCTATTTTACAAGCAGAGGGCCAAAAAGAAGCAGAGATTCTGAAAAGCGAGGGTCAAAGACAAGCTAAAATAATTTTAGCTAAAGCAGAAGCAGAGAGCATAAAAATTATTGCTGATGCGGCAAACAATTATTTAAAGGGCTCAGCATTAACTCTTTGGCAATTAAAGGCTTTGGAAGAGGTAGGAAAAGCTCCTTCAACAAAGTTTGTTATCCCTATGGAATTTTCGAATTTATTAGAAAAGTTAAGTAAAAATATTGCAAATCCAAACATTGAAGTAATTGATGAAAAAACTGAAGGAAAAAAGAAATAAGCTAAAATATTTTTTTAAAATTCTAATTAATTATTCTTTTGTTTTTTAATAACTATTTAAAACATTGATTAGCTAATTAATTACGATGATTAAGATAGTTTTAGTTGGTTCTGGTGGCTCTGTTCCTTCATTAAACAGAGCAATGCCTTGTTTGGCTTTAAAATATGATAAATTGTTTTTATTTGATATTGGCGAAGGGACTCAAAGAGAATTAATAAGAACTAATTTACCTTTTGGGAGTGTTAATTCTATTTTTATTTCACATTTGCATTTAGACCATTTTTTAGGTGTTTATGGGCTTTTAGAAACTCTACGTCTTAACAACTTCAAAGGAAAAGTTCGAATTTTTGCACCTAAAGGTTTTAGACTAATAAAAAAGTTTGATTTTGTTGAAATCACACCTATTGAAAATGATGGAAAACTATTCTCACATAGAGATTTTGAAGTTTTTGCTTTTAGGACAAATCATGAAAAAGACTCATTTGGTTTTAAAGTAAAGTTTAGAGATAAACTTGTTTTTATAAAAGACAAATTAAAAGAACTTGAGTTGGAAAGACTACCTGGTATTATGTTCAAGAAATTACTAGAAAAAAAGAAAATATTGATTGATGATAAAGAGATCAAATTAGAAGATGTCACTAAGATTAAAAGGTCTTTCTCAATGGTTTATACAGCAGATACACAATATTGCGAAAATGTAATTTATAACTCTAAGGAAGTTGATTTGCTCATTCATGAAGCAACATAT
>JAVZJF010000056.1:0-6540 GCA_038870935.1 Candidatus Anstonellales archaeon
TATGTCTGTAAAATCTGCAGTATCAACAGTATATAATTTTAATGAATTTTCATTAACTCCTTGTTTAGAGCAAACACCGAATTTAACATTTAGTCTATCATTGTAGCTTTTCCGTATTTCTTGATAAACTAAGGAACCCATCTTCCCTGTTATACCTGAAATAACAATATCTACTTTTTCAGTCATAAAATCACTCTAATTCATTTAAAAATCATATCTATTTTTAATTAATTAATAAGAAGTACTTTAATTATATGGCAGTTTCACAAAACTCCGATTATGATGAATTAAGTGCTGGAATAATTGTTTTTAAATATGACCAATCTAATAAAAAAATCTTGTATTTGGTTCTCATACATAGAGAGAACCATTATGATTTTCCAAAAGGACATGTTGAAAATAATGAAAACATAATAGAAGCAGCAAAAAGAGAAACATACGAAGAAACAGGTTTAAAAGAAATAAAAATAATTGACGACACTTATTATGTGCCTATTGAATATACTTTTTTCAACGGTAGCAAATTAATTAGAAAAAAAGTTATTTATTTTTTAGGATTTTTAACTAATCCTAATGAAGAGGTTAAAATCTCTAACGAGCACAATGGATATGAATGGCTAACTTATGATGAATTAATAAAAAAGTTGAAATACAAAGAGCAAAAGGATCTATTAAAAAAAATGAATGAAAAAATTACCTTATAGAGGAAATGCAAATGACAGAACTTGCTATATTACTTCCTACTTATAATGAAGAAGAAAATATTGAAGTTGTATTATCAGAAACATTAAAGACTTTTGAGACTGTAGATTGCGAAATTCTAATAGTAGATGGAAATAGTACTGACAAAACAAAAGAAATAGCAAATAGATTTGCAAAAATATATAACAATGTTAAAATTATAGAATATCCTGAGAGAGGGAAAGCCAAAGCAATTGCCCACGTTATTCAAATGTTGGATTCGAATTATGTCATCATGTATGATGTTGATCAATCCTATTCAATTTATGATGCTTTTAAAGTATATCAGTAACTCAAGAAGGGACATGATTATTTTTAGGAAATAGACTTACGCCATTAAGTGAAAAACATAGCATAAATTTAATTAATCTAATTGGGAATTATTTTCTTTCATTTTCAGCATCTATTGTATATCAAAAAGTTTCAGATGTGTGCTCATGATTAATTGGACTTTCAAAAACAGCTTATAAAAAAGTCGATATAGACGCTAAGCATTTTGAATTAGAAATTAATATATTCATAGAATGCACCAAAAATAAAATAAATGTCCATGAAATTCAGATAAACTATAAAAAAAGGAAAGGAAAATCCAAAATATTGATTTTTGATGGAGTGAATATCTTTCTTTATATGCTAAAAAAGAAAATTTTTAATTCAAATTTAAAGTCAAATTTAATTATGGGCCAGTAAAATTACATTTTGAACAAGTGTACTCAACTACTCTCTTTCTGCAATTCTCACATCTTACTATTTCTTCTTCCCCACAAGAAGGACATTTAAAGTGAGAATAGATTAATGCTTTTCTTCCACAACAAGTACAATTTTTATCCATTAAGATACCTCAAAATAAACGTTAATTATTTTTCATTTATTATTTATGTCAGCAGCAACTGCCTTTCCCGCGCCGAAGCGCAGTACTGGAGCAGTCGTGAAGCTGCTTAACTTCCGAGTTCGGAATGGGATCGGGTGTTTCCAGCTTCCTATGGCCGCTGACAAAAATTTACTTACAACAAAAGGCTTTTAATATTATCTACGTTGTATCGTAGATTCATCTCTGACAAAATATGTCTTTCTGCCAATAATTAAGTATTTGCCATAATTGAATGAATTAATAACTCTCCACAAATATTTGTATTCTAATTTATGGATTCTTTTTTCAAGTTCTTCTAATGACCAATTACTCTTGATTTTAATAGCTTTTTGAAAAATTATAGGTCCAGAATCTAATCCTTCATCAACAAAATGTATTGTTATGCCTGTAACTTTAACACCATAATCATAAGCATCTTTAATACCTTGTTTACCTGGAAAAGAAGGCAACAAAGATGGATGCAAATTGATAATACGATATTTGTACTTTTCCAATAGGCTTTTACTTTTGATTATTCTCATATAGCCTGCTAAAACAACTAAATCCGGATTTAATGAATTTATAACTTCAAATAGTTTGTTTTCATACTCATTTCTATTCTTAAATGAACTATAATCTAAAACCACATATCTTATTCCAAAACTCTTTGCTCTTTTAATTGCATACGCATTTGGATTATCCGTAATTAATGCTAAAATCTCAATGTTTTTGCCTCCTTTTGATTTTTTTGCAAGTACTTCAAAATTACTTCCTGAGCCTGAAGCCAAAACAACTATCTTAACCATAAAATATATTAAAAAGAATTAAGTTAAAATTCTACTTTATTAAATGAATCATTAGAAACTTATAGAATCTAATCTTTGATCAGGTAATGGAATACTTTTCTCAAACTCTACTTTGAAATTTCTTTTAAATAATTTCATTCCAGTTAATGCTATCATAGCTCCTTGATCAGCATTCAAAGAATCATCTGGAACATAGAAATTAACCTTGTGATCATCACACATAAGTTTTAGCATTTCTCTAAGTTGCCTGTTTAGTGCTACTCCTCCACATAACAAAAGATCCTCTTTCTTCGTCAATGCTAATGCTCTTTCAGTAGCCTCAACTGTCATTGCAAAAGCAGTGTGCATAACGCTTTTACAGACATCTTTAACACTACGGCCTTTTTCTTTGAACTCTCGTAATGCAGAAGTAAAAAGACCTGAAAATGCCATATTCATACCTATTACTGTATAAGGTAAGTAAAAAAATTTTCCTTTCTCGCTAAGTTTTTCAACTTCCTTTCCATGTGCAGGATAGATCTTCATCTCTCTTGCCAAAGAATCAAATAAATTCCCTATACCTATGTCAACAGTTTCTCCTAAAACATGAAATCTTTCACGATTATTTTTTTTAATAGGAATAACAATCTGAGAATTTGCACCAGATACATAGAGTATTAAAGGATCTTCAACATTTAAAGTAATTCTTCCTGCTTCAATATGTGCGTGGGCGTGATTAACTGGAATTAAAACCTTATCATAATAGATAGCTAATTTTCTTGCAATTGCAGATGAAATTTTCAAGCAATTTCCAATACCAGGACCTTGAGAAAAAGAGATAATATCTATATCTTCTAAAGAAAGGCCTGCTTTTTCAAGAGCTCTATTTAACACACTGTTAGCATTGCTTGCCATAAAACTGGCTGCCTTCCAAGGTACTATACCCTCGCCTTGAGGCGGTTTGTATCTTTCAAACTCATTTGCAAGAAGGTTGTATTCAGAATCGCAAATACCTATACCAATAGTATGCGCTGTACTTTCTATACCAAGACAATAAATTGTTTCACTCATTGCTCTCTCAAAATTCTATAGGAAAAAACAAATAAAAAATTTTTTGGAGTTTGTTGAATTTTATACTTAAAATTTATGAGCAAATGCATCCACTAATGAAAAGGTATAATGATCAGTTATGCATCTACTAATATTTATGGTGTAATAATAGTAAGCGCATCTACGTATGAAAGCTTTTTTTCAATTAAATCAAAAATTGCATAGAAATTTTCATCATTAGATGCATCATTTTTATCGTGAATTTTGCTCTGGTATAAGGTATCGATCTCCTAAGCTACCATAAAATGGATCAATCAAACACTTCTCGATATTCTAAAAAATGTTCAGTGAATTTCTACTCTCTTCTTGATTATTTTGCTGTGTATTAATGTTTAAAGGCAACCTACAATTGGAGATCATATAAGAAAAAACTAAATTTACCTCTATTCCACCTATTTTTTCATAACAGCCTCTTTTTTCAAAAAAATTAATATTAGCAAAGCCATTTTAATTTCAAGATAATTAGAAATTTAATGTTCTGATTTTTTCTCTTGAAGAGACATAATTAAATTAAAGATGTGAATTCTATACCTACTCTTATGTTACTAAGTTTTTTTGTTTATTAAAATAAGATTCATTAACATAAATTAGAAAATTAGCTAAATTATCAAACATAAAATCATTATGAAATAAATCAGAATAACTTTCTAATAAGCATAAAAATTTCAAATATTATTTTATGCTTAATTTCTGTAATCTAACTATATCAATAATAGAGATTTTACCTGCATCGTAATCTGCCTGCATTAATATGTATTTGTTCTCTTTAAGTAAGCTTTCACTGAGGATCAAATAAAGCTATTCTAACTAAAATTTTAGGTTTAGACCTATAATCTTTGTCTAATGTCGCGAGTAATAAGAATCTGTTAATACAAGTAAAATCCTTTTTCTCTAATAAATTTATTAACAGAACTTCACCACTTTTGATTCATATATCTGTACGCAAATTCAGTGTTATCTCTTCTAACAATTCTCATAAAGTCACCACTTTAAACGTGGTATATCTAGAATGAAATCATAATCTAAGTATTTAGTAGTTAATGATATAAAACTTCTAGAGAAAGCATCAATTTTGCTAAGCTTCTGCGATTTCATAATTTCATTATAATATATTTGAATTAATCTACCTTCATAAACTCCTTCTAACATATTCCGCTCATTTAAAAAAGTGACAAAATCATCAACTCCATTATAACCGTAAACATCTAATGCACTAAACAGAGTATTGAAATACTGTCTTGCCTCATCTTCAAAACTATGTGATTCGTTATGTGCATATGCTTTCATCAAACCAGACATGTTTATTAGTTGAGCAACAACAGCATTGCAATCAAACTGGCCAAGATAATAAGAAAAATCAACACTGTATCCTGAAAATGTGACCTCATTTTTTTCTTCATTAAATGAAAAATGACCACCAGCAACTCCATGTGATCGAATATATTTACTTCTCAGTGAATTTGAAATACTTTTGTCATCAGCCACATAATCTAATATAGACTTGAAAGAGGAAAGGGCATGCAAGTCATTATAGAATTTTTTTAAGCTCTCAACATATTGATATGCATTAAGCTGGGCTAAAGCCTTTATATACATGTCAAAATTTGATTCTATACCTAGAAGAAGCTTAGAATACTCGTTAATTAGCTCAAATAATGATAATCCTTCTGTCTGCAAAATTGTATCTATTTTAGAATATTTCTTAGAAAAGGTTTGATAAGCATATGTATAAGCTCTTTGAAGTAAATCATAAACTGGAACAAATGGTAAATTGTAGCCATATGATAAATTTCTTAAAATTTTTTTCAGATAAAAACTATAGATGTCGTAATGATAACCAGCTGAAATCGTTACAATATCAAGAACTGCTAACCTATCATTTGGAAAAAAGTTTTCTAAAATTATATACTTTCTAGTATCACTTGTTCTATTTAAATCAGATAAAGCAACCCTAACTAAAATTGCTTTTTCTCGCCCAAGAGCTAAAAAATCCTGAGGACTGCTTGATGTACCATCAGACTTGATCAAAAAAGGCACTTTTGAAAAACGGTGCTCTTAATTTTGAGAATTTTATATCTACTTTATCGGACCACTTATTAACGCCAGTTAAAAGATTTCCGCTCATAATAATATATTGTGGAAAAAAGTTTAAAAATGTTGTCAAACATCTACAATCATGCACGGTTCAGCAGCTAAAACATCAATTTTCGTCTCTTTTTCAATCTTTTCAATTTCACTTTTTACACCTTTTTTAAACATCGACATACCTAAATGATATAGTATAACCATTTTTGGTTTTGCAATTTTCAACAGTTCTATTGTATCATTTGTGCATAAATGATCTGGAATTCCATCATTCTCAGGTTTAAGATTGTTGACAATTAAGCAGTCGCAATTATTAAACTGCTCAGCAAATCCTTTAAAAAACTCGCTATCAGAAGTATATCCTATCTTCTTAGTCCCCACATGAACAACGAAACCAAAACCTGTATATTCATCATGCTTGATTTTTGTTGTTCTTATTTTAAAATCGCCAATTTGATATTCATTATTTGCTTCCCCTACAATGTATTCTGCTTTTTTTGCATGATATGATGAAAGATATTTATCATAACGATTATCTCCTACTAATACATTTCTACTTGCTAATAAAAAAGGTTTTTTCTTAGCCAAAAAATCACAGGCTTCTAAATATCTTGTTAAATCATGAACATGATCTAAATGATTATGAGAAACTATGATTCCATCTATTGCTTTTATGTCTAACTTCATTTTATGAAAATTATCAAATGATTGTATTCCTGGCTCACATACTAATAATTTTTGATTATAAGAAATCACAAACCCTCCTGTACTCGTAAAATTAGTTGCAATTATAGTTCTTCCTCCTCCATTCCCAAGAAAAATCAATTTCACATTGAGATTATTAGTTAATATGTCATTCATAAAATTCAGATTAATAATCAAACAAAAAATTTAAAAATAAAGAATTCCAAAAATAAATCCCAATTGTTTTGCGACCAGTTTAACAAAGCCAAAGGTAAATTTATGACC
>JAVZJF010000057.1:0-6460 GCA_038870935.1 Candidatus Anstonellales archaeon
AAATTTAATCCACATCCAGAAATTTTAACAGAATTATTACTTACTTTTGCTTCTAATAAAGAAGAAACTATAATATCAGTTTTACCTTTCGTGAACATGAAATCTATCAAAGACCTCGAAATCCATGAAAATGTAATTTCTGCAAGTATGAAAATTTTAGTATTAAACTTTTATAGGCTTTCTGCAGAATATAGGAAAGGTAGATATACAGAATTAAATAATATAGGCTTCAATGATGAACAAATCGAAATTTTAAAGTCAATTGATAGAGAATTAGTTTTAAGAGTTTTTAACTCATTAATTAAAAAGTGGTTATTGACAACTTTTTCAAGAGAGCGAGAAATTTCAAAGATGAATCAATCGATGACAACTTTATTATATTATATTTCAGGATGTATTAACTATTGGCCCGTAACTGAGCAATTCATAAAAGCAGAATTGGCAATCCAATTAGATAATATTTTAGTTGAAAACATAAACGAGTTATTAATAAACGATGAATTGAGAAAAAAGAAGCCTTCTGCATTTAATAAACTTGTTTTATCTCATTTATTACTACTAAACGAGATTCAAGAACTCTTAAATGGCATTTCTGATAGTGAAAGGAATAACAAATTGAAATTATTGCAAATTAAATATGAAGATTATTTTGCTTCCGTGAAGAAAATTCTCAACAATGAACATGTGATTAAAGTTATTGCTAATGAAACTTCATTGAGAGGAGTGAAATTTGATAGAATAAGTAATTTATCAGTGCAAAATAACAAAAAGTCAATACTTTAAACTTATTATCTAAATAATATAGTTATGCTTGCAGAAAGACTTAGAGCTCTTGTAAAAAAACTAATGGGTAAAAAACTGCTTGATGAAAAAGAAGTTGAAGAAATAATCAAAGAATTACAAAGAATACTTATTGCTTCAGATGTTAATGTAAAGTTAGTGTTTGAATTATCACAAAAATTGCGAAAGAAAGCCATAGAAAAGGAAGTTATCAAACAAATTGATTCAAGAGAACAATTAATTAAGATGATATATGATGAATTGGTTGAAATAATTGGAACAAAAGAAACATTTCAAGTTTTCAAAAACATGCGTATAATGTTAATAGGTTTATATGGTTCTGGAAAAACTACTTCTTGTGCTAAATTAGCAAAATATTTGAAAGATAAAGGTTATTCTGTAGGAATTCTTGCAGGCGATTTTGATAGGCCTGCTGCTGTTGAACAATTGAAACAATTAGCTGAGCAAATTAATGTAAATTTCTATTCAGCAACTAATAGAAATGAGTTAATAAAATTAGTGATTTCTTGCAAAGAAGATATATTGATATTAGACACTTCTGGAAGGAATGCTCTTGATGAAAGGTTAACTGATGAATTGAAATTTTACGATAAAAGTTATAAACCAGATTTTAACTTCCTTGTCATGAGTGCAGATATAGGTCAAATAGCAGAGAAGCAAATAAAGGCGTTTCATGAATCTATACGAATAGATGGGGTTATAATAACAAGAATAGATGGCTCAGGTAAAGCAGGAGGAGCGATTTCTGCTTGCAAAATTGCTAATGCAAAAATATATTTTTTAGGAACAGGAGAAAAAGTAAATGATTTTGAAGAATTTGACCCAAACAAATATATCTCTAGATTATTGGGCTTTCCTGATTTAGAAACATTGCTAAAGAAATTTGAAGAAATAGTAAAAGAAGAAAATATTGAAATATCTGAGGATGATATTAAAAATTTGGATTTCGACATATTCTTAAAACAGATAAAAGCTGCTAAAAAAATGGGCCCTTTAAGTAATATTCTTTCAATGATAGGAATTAATGATTTACCTCAAGAGCTTATCATCAAACAAGAAGACGAAATAAAAAAGATTGAGGCAATAATTCAATCAATGACTAAAGAAGAGAGGAAGAATCCAGAGTTATTAAAAAATAGAAGTAGAATTATTAGGATAGCTAAAGGCTCAGGTACAAAAGAAGAAGATGTGAGAAATTTAATCTCACGTTTCAAGAAAGCTGAAAAAATGGCAAAAATGTTCTCTAATGATAAAAATATGCAAAAGAAGTTTCAGCAAATGTTCAAGGGTATCAAATTCTAATCTAAAATAAATATTTTCTTAAAAATTTTCCTGTTTTTTCAATATCATGATTTTCTTCTGTTCTTATTAGATTCTCAACATCTCTTGATTTGTTTTTATAATATTCATCTAATAATTCTTTGGCAAACTTTTTGCATTCTATTTCTTCTAATATCTTTGACATGTTTTTCTTTACTTTTGAATCAATTATTCTTTCTCTATTTTTCAAACTTCCAAATTTAGCAGTATATGAAATGTTTTTCCAAAGAGCAGATAAACCTTGTTGATGAATTAATTCAACGGTATATTTTAACTCATGCATTACTTCTAAGTACGCTAATTCCTTAGGATAACCTTTTTCTACCAATGTCTCATATGCATATTTGATTAATTGGCTGATTCCTCCACACAAAACTGTTTGCTCGCCAAATATGTCTGTTATTGTTTCATTTTCAAAAGTAGTTTTTAGTAACCCTTTCCTTAAAAATTTCAAAGCTTTAGCTAGTTCTAATGCATAATTTAATGCCATTCCTGAGGAATTCTGATAAATCCCTAAAAGAGCAAAAGTTCCTTTGTCATTACTAAAGTTTTCTCTAACGGCCTTGCCAGTACCTTTTGGGGCCAATAATATGACATCAAAATTTTTTTTTGGTTTTATTAATCCATAAGTTATTGCAAAACCATGAGCAAAGCACAAAACTTTTTTTTCATTCTCTTTCACAGTCTTTTCTATAATTTGATAAACCTCTTGCATAGCAGTATCTGAACAGAGCATGCAAATCACTTTTGAATATTTAACAGCTTCTTCAATTCGCAATACTTTCAGATTCTCTTTTATAGCATTTTCAATGTTTTTACTTGTTTCTCTTAAGCCAATAACTACTTTATAACCTGAATCCCTCAAGTTTAGTGCAAAAGCTCGACCCATGGGACCAAAACCTACTACAGCAATAACTTCATTTTTCAATAACTCAGATTTAACGTCTTTTTCAAAAAAAAGCTTCATGAATAAAGGTAAGTTCGTTTTAAATAAAAACAAATACCTTCAAAACTAAATTCCTTTACAAAAAGATTTTTAAATTAAGAAATTTGTATTTTACAGGTGCTATTTATGAGCGATGGAAATGAACCAAATAATCAAAGAGACGCAGCAGAAAGGACAGGCAGTGCTGCAGCAGGAGAAAGTTACAGAAGATAGAAAAACAGAAGAGGACGTAGAGCCGAAATTTCACAATCAGAATATGCATCTCCTCATGAACGACCCAGACATCATAGGTCTACTGATTGGCAAAACATAGCACCACAATCTTGGCATCTTGCAAGAGGTATTATAAAAGGCGGGGCAGCAAGAGCTTTAGACAGAGCAAATGAAGGAGGTCGTAGATTAGTATCTGCATTATCAAAAGCTAAAAATGCATTGGGTATTGTAAATGGAAGATTAGGTAAAGGAGCAGCTAAAGCATTGCATGTGGCAGCTAAATTACCATGGCCACCTATATTAAAAGGATTGGCATATGGTGCTATCATAATTGGAGGAGCATATGGTGTTTCAAGAGTGGTTGATACTATTCGTAATAATGATGATGAAGAAGAGAAACAACACAGAGAGTATACAGCTTCAGAAAGAAGAATTAGCACACTTGAAGAAGATAAAAAGAATATCTTTCTTTATTCTTCACATCTTATGATTTTAGTAGATATCAACTGCCAGAACCTCAACCTTTGCAACTCGCTCAAAGAACAGAGCAGGAAAGAGATAGCAGTAGACAACATAATCTTACAAGCCAAAGACATTTTACGAACAATATGAGGGCTAGAGCATCACAAACAATTTCACAAACTGGACATAGGAATGAGCTAGGCCCACAAAGAGAAGAATTGATGGATTTACATTCACAAGCAGTTAAAGCTTTGGCTGAGGCAATTGAGGTAATGTATAATAAAGAAAGTAAAGCATCAAATGGAAGAGCTAGTGATGATGTTCATAGGATAATAGTTGGGTACTATGAAACAGTTAATTATACATTGCAAGACCTTTTCAGGAGAGCAAAACTAGCAAAAACACAAAAGGAATTAAATGCAATTCGTAATGAATACAAAAGAATAATCTCTAGACTTCATTATCTAAAAAACAATTATATTCCTGAGAAAAGAATAAGCCTCTTACTTGGCGAATCTCAACATGGTAGGGTTAAAGGAACTTTCTTTGAATGGGCAAGTAATAACAAAAGATTATCAAGACCACAAGTTTTAAGAGAAAGACACGAGCAACTCATTAGAAACTAATTAAATTAATTGCCAAGGGCGGGATTTGAACCCGCGACTTCCAGATGTCTCAGACAGCCTGACTTTTTTAGTGTTTTTAATTTTTCTTTATATCATCTCGTCTTCTCATTTTGCTATGAGAAGAGCGATCAACACTCATAAGTATTTTAATTTCTTATGAGTCTGGCACTCTAACCCAGGCTGAGTTACCTTGGCTTTTTATGAAATCATTACAAAGAATATGAATGAGAAAAGTCTTTAAAAATATGAGCAAATTAAGTTGAGAAAAAATTAAGTATTTGATAGAATTGATGAGACGCAATAATGTCCGCTTTAGTTAGTTTTGGCTTACTAAACGATTCGTAATAAACAATTTTTATGTTTCTATTAGCGTTTTTCTTTCCATTTAAAATTTTATCAGGTTTAGGCATATCAATCATCATTAAGCAACTATAGATTTTGTAACTATTGTATTAGTATCTTTGTTCCTATTTATGCTGCCTGTTGCTAAAATTCTATTATTCTTACCAATTATCACAATAGTTATCTCTTCTTTTTTTCTATTATTGATTATTCTAAGCGCTTTTGCTTCTTTAAATTCTTTTCTTAGTTGATCAACTAATTTTTTGCCAAAAATTCCTTCTAATTCTTTTATATCTATGTTATTGTTAAAATCGTATGTTCTAGTTTTTATATCAGGCAAAGGTTTTTTTAAGGTGTCTAAAGTGTTTAAAGTGTTTAAACTGTTGAATTGCACTACTTTCTTTCCTAAGTTCACATCTTCATTCTCTTTGTTAACTTCTTTAGTTCCCATAAGAATCGTAACTATTTAAGCATTTAAATATAAAAATGCATCACTTTAATACATATTTGTGACTACAAAAAAACTTAAGAGAGGTATAACTGAAATTTATTATGGCGACAATGATTTAGTGTATTATCCTGCAATTGGTCTGATTACGAGGGCTCTTGGCCACGATTTTAACATTTTGATTATACAGTTCAAGGAAAATTACGTTACAAACATTTTAAAATCAATATTCAATAACGAAAAATATCTGTTTGACGTAACTAAAAAAGATAATTTGGAATTTGTTTACAATTTTGCGTTAGAAAAGCTTTCATCACGAACATATGATATTGTTTTGTTAGATTCAATTCTTGATTTTTTTGAAGAATTAGGTGAAATCAAATTAGTTGATTTGATTAAAAAAAGGCCATTTGACGTTGAATTAGTCTTAACAGGTAAAATTAATGAATTACCAAAAAGCATTTATAATTCAGCTGAGCTAATTACTATGGTGGAAGAAAAATGAGCAATGAAAATAACAAATCTATGAATTCTAATAGACCTGAGATTCAAAATCCTTTTTCTAATTCGAGAGCAGCTGAAGTAGTTGCGAGGAAAGCTTATGAGGTAAAAAATTTTGATAATCAAAATAATAGAATTAAATTAGTGTGAATTTAAATGACTGAGTTATTGTATTTGCACGATGCTTACGTTAAAGAATTTGATGCGAATGTAGTTAATGTAGATGAAAACAAAGTTTTTTTAGATAGGAGTTATTTTTATCCTACTTCTGGTGGCCAGCCATGTGATAAAGGAAAAATATTTTCAACAAATGCAATTTATGAAGTTGTTGATGTGAAGAAAGAAAACGGCATATATACGATTTACGTAGATAAACCTGGATTAAAGCCTGGTGATATTGTTAAATGCAAAATTGATTGGGAAAGGAGATACAAATTAATGAAGTTACATACGGCCACACATATTCTTTCAGCAATATTACATAATAAATACAATTGCATGATTACAGGAGGTAATTTAGATTTGGAGAAAAGTAGAATAGATTTCAATGCAGATATAAACAAAAGTGATATACCTGAGATTGAAGAATTATTGAATCAGGAGATTCAAAGAAATCATAAAGTTGAAATTAAATTTTATAGGAGAAAAGAAATTGAGAATTTGGAGCAATTTTCTCGTTTAGCTAAAGGAATACCTGAAAATTTAGAGGTTTTAAGAGTAGTTATAATTGGAGATGTTGACGCGCAATTCGATGGTGGTACTCATGTGAATCAAACTTCCGAAATAGGCAAGGTCAAAATC
>JAVZJF010000058.1:0-6451 GCA_038870935.1 Candidatus Anstonellales archaeon
ATTATAGTCAAATACTACTCAACTCAAAAAGATCCTAAAATTTCAGTAATTGTTGATGACAAAGAATATACTGCTGTTCTTCTTAATAAGTTAAGCAATGAAAGTAATTTAACGAATTTCTTTGATCAAAATCAAGAAAATTTATGGATCGCTGAAATCGAGAAAACCTCTTTAGATCTAGGTTCTAAATCAATTAGATGCAAAATAAGAGATATTGATGGAAAAGAATTTGTATCAGAAGCAATTACGGTTTTTGTCACAAACAAAGGACTTGAACGTAATATGATAGTCGATGCGCCTTCATCTGTGTTAGAAAATTCTAATTTCACTATAAAACTTTTTGACGAATATGGTCTTCCATTAAAGAAAGTAACTATTGAGTTCGATGGTAATGTTTATGAAGTAAATGAAACTGTAGATCTTTTTAGTGGTAGTGCTGGAAAAAAAGCACTAAGCATAAAAAAAGAAGGATATCGTGAAGTTATCAAAGCAATTGATGTTCTTAGTTTTCAACCTCTTATCGTTTTGATATTGGTATTTGCTTTATTTGTCATAGGCATTTTCTTGATTCTTAGGGGCTAATATAATCTAATAAGAGTGATTACTATGAAAAGCCTAAATTCTACTACTCAAAAAGATAGAAAACTACCTGAACTTTTTTTAGATAACATAGATAAAAAAGGTTTAATTTATCTTCAAGGATTTGGATTTGCTAAAGATAATAAAATAGACATCTTTTATGCAAAATATATATGTGAAAATGACCAAATTAAAAAAAATTTAGACAATAAAACTATAGAAATCATAAATTCTTTTATTTCAGAACACTCAAACATTCTGATGGAAGAAGAAATTCAAAAATATTACAGCGTTTTTAATTACTTACTTAACACAGGTAGATTATCAAAATTTGACAATCAAAAAAAATTATTATATGTTCTCAGAAAAGGAAGACATTTTGAAGATGAACCTGTTCAGTACATTATGAAAATCATTGATAATCAAACTTCTTTCAATGAAATTGAAACAACAATTAATTTAGCAAAACAACTACGAAAAGACTTGAATCTGATAAAAATAGATTTATCTGAAAATAATATTGAAAGAGAATTTAAAGGGCTTAAATTTTTTTCAATAAAAGAAACTATTTTCGATTGATTTTTGCAGAAGAGCATGGCCATAGCCTGCCTTCTGTTTTAGTCAGCATTATACTAAGCGGCTGTAAAAGCAGCCTTGCACCAGTCAGCAGATACTGCTGTACGTTTCATTTTCTTTGGCTTCAAAAGTCATTTTATAAAATCATCCTTATTTGGCCAAAGAACATTACGTTTCTACTCAGCAGCTATTTTTTAGCTCTGCCTCATTTGAATCTGGTGGGCAGAACTTCCTCCATATGCGCTGTTGAAAAGCGCAAACAGTGACTGACTACCATGCTCTTATTCTGCATTAACATGTAAAGTAAATTGATTTTTTAAATATATTTAGAGAATTATTTGTAGAGAAGACAATGAACATTGAATATGAAGAATCAAAAAAAAGTATAGAAGAACTATTCAAAAAATTTAATTCATCTTTAAACGGCCTAACTAAAGAATACGTAGAATTAAACAGAAAAAAATTTGGCCAAAACATAATTCAAGAACAGAAAAAAGAATCTTTATTAGAACTTTTTTTTAACCAGTTTCAGAATCTTGCCATATATGTTCTAATAGTTGCTGCACTTATTTCTTTTGCTTTGGGCCATATTAAAGACGGAATAGCAATTAGTTTTGCTGTTCTATTAAGTGGTATCATAGGATTCATCCAGGAATATAAATCAGAAAAAGCAATTGAATATTTGAAAAAACTTTCAAAAACACAAGTAAGGACTATAAGAGAAGGTAGTGAAAAATTAGTAAATAACGATGAACTAGTAGTAGGAGACATCGTTATATTAGACGAAGGGAATAAAGTACCTGCCGATATTAGAATAATTCAAGGAAAGGAACTTTACGTAAATGAGAGTACACTAACTGGCGAATCCTTTCCTGTTGAAAAGTCAGATAAAATTAATTCAAACAACATATTATATGCAGGTACGTTAATTCAAAAAGGTCATTGTAAAGGGATTATCATTGCTGTTGGGAAAGACACACTATTCGGAAAAATTGCGAAAGTTGTCGCAGAAGAGAAAAAAGACAAAACTCCTTTGCAAAAAAATTTAGACGAATTAGGTACTAAGATAGCTTATTTGATAATTTTCCTTCTCGTGATATATCTTCTTTACGGCCTTTTGATAGTTAAGAAAGACTTCTTTGAAATTTTAACACTCTCTATCATATTAGCAGTCGCAGGGATATCTGAAGGCTTACCAACTGTTGTTGCCATAACATTAGCGTTAGGAATGCAAGAAATTGCAAAAAGAAAAGCAATTGTTAAAAGAATGTCAACAATAGAAGATTTGGGATGCATAACATGCATATGCACTGACAAAACAGGCACATTAACAATGAACTCAATGGAGCCGAAATATATTTTTGTGAATAATAACCTTTATGACATCAATCAATTTAAAAAAGCGATTAAAAATATTGAGTTGTATAAAGAAAGAGTATTGGACAACAACATTGAACAATCAAATGGAATAGAATTGCTGTTAAGAACCATTAGCATTGTTAATAACAGTAAAATAAATGAATATGGTGAAGAATTAGGCGATCCTACTGAGATAGGTCTACTAAAAGTTTTTCGTAAAACTGACTTGAATGAAAATAACATATTAAAACACTTTAAAATAATCCATGAGAATAAGTTTGATTCTGAAAGAAAAAGAATGAGCGTTATAGTCAGTGACTCCAAAACCAATAAGCATATAATGTATGTAAAAGGTGCGAGCGAAATAATACTAAGCCTTTGCAATTCTATTAGAATAGATAAAAAAAATTATGAATTAAATGAAACGAAAAAACAGGAGATACTTTCTCAAATTAATAAAATTGAAAGCAAAGGCATACGAATTCTTTCTTGTGCTTATAAAGAAATTGACCCACAGAAAGATAGTGTAGAAGATGAAAATGGCTTAATTTATATTGGATTTGTTGCTTTATATGATCCTCCAAGAAAAGAAGCCAAATATGCGGTAGAAATGGCTTATCAAGCAGGTATAAAGATTTATATGATTACTGGTGATTCAAAAGGAACTGCAGAAAACATTGCTAAAGAAGTTGGGCTCAAATTCAAAAAATCTATGTCGGGATACGAATTCAGTAAACTTGATGAAAAAAAGAAAAAAGAAATTCTTAAAGATAACTTTATCTTTTATAGAGTTAATCCTATTGAAAAATACGAGATTGTAAGTACTTTGAAAGAATTGGGTGAAATAGTTGCTGTTACAGGAGATGGAATAAATGACGCACCTGCAATTAAGAAATCTGATGTCGGTATAGTAATGGGAAAAACAGGAGCAGACGTAACTAAAGAAGTTGCAAGTATAATTTTACTTGACGAAAACTTCAAAACTATTGTTGTTGCCATCGAACATGGAAGAAAAATTTTCGAAAATATTTTGAATTTCATTAGGTTTCAATTCACAACTACCACTAATCTTCTATCAACAATGTTTCTGTGTGAAATATTGAGATTGCCAACCCCATTAACACCCATCCAGATACTTTTCATAAATATCATAATGGACGGCCCCCCTGCCTTATCACTGGGAGTAGAACCAGCTACTGATGACATAATGAAGAAACAACCAAGAGACCCAAAAAAACCTTATATTTCTAATGAGATGATAATTACAATATTCTCCTCTGCTTTATTTATGACAGGAATTACCTTGCTAACATTAACTATGGTTAATTCCATGGGGATTTTTGATAATAAAGAATACGTAACTTTTAGTTTTGTATTACTAGTCTGTTTTCAATTGTTCAATGCCTTTAATTGCAGAAGTTTTGAAGACAGTGCATTTAAAAATTTGACAAAAAACAAAACATTGTTAATATCTGTTTTTTTGACATTTTTAATATTACTATTGTTAATATACGTACAAGAACTCAATGATTTTGTTAACACAACACCTATATCAACTGAATATTTAATTATTGCTATTCTCATATCAAGTATCATTCTAATTTTTGAAGAGATTAGAAAGTTTATTTTAAGGAGGAAATTAAAATATTGATGGATTGGCTATGAATCATATGAAATAATATAAAACCTCTTGCTATTAGTTCTTACTCTTAAAACTAATTGACTGCTCTTCTCTTAATATAATTGGCTTGATATTAAGAGTATCCAAATAATCTACAAATTCATTTACATCTTGAGTTATTTTAGGATAAGTGTTATAATGTATTGGAATGGCATACTTTGCTTTTACATCTCTTGCAAAAGTAGCTGCATCATAAGTATCCATAGTATAAGTACCTCCTATGGGTAAAATGACAACGTCAACATTAAATTTTGAAGCATCAGAAAATTTATAAGTATCACCAGTATAATAGACATTCTTGTTCATGTATTGGAAAATATATCCTACAGGATAAGCAGATTGTGGGTGTATTGCTTTTACAACTTTAATTCTAATTCTATCTAAGTCGAATTCATCACCTATAGAAACATTAAAAATAGATTTCCTAAATTCAGGAAACATTGATGCAACTTTATTAGGGCAAATTAATTTGGTACTTCTGTTGGAAAGCACTCTCTTAATAAAATCAATGTCACAATGAGGCCCATGCTCATGCGTAACAAAAACATAATCTACATTTTCATATTTTGAATAGTTAATGCTGTTATTTACTATATTATTCTTTATACTTTTACCTGTAAATACATCTATCAAAATTCGCTTTTTATCAAGTTCAAATAACATACCTGCATGGAAAAGATATGTAATCTTTATATATTCATCATTCATTGATGAGACCTACAAATTTTCTTAAGCGTTATATTAAGATGAATATCTCTTAATAAAATATTAGCTTTACTCATTTAAAGCTAATCGCTACTATGTTAAGTATATGGAAAATCGGATTAATAACTCTGCAAAAGGTAATTTCTCTAATTCAATTAGTTTGTTGATTATTCTGATTATGATAATGACTCTGTTCCCTAAGCTTAACTTCACACAACCTATTATTGTTCAAAGCAGTACTGAGATAAAAATATCTGATGACTATAGGCTACAAGTTAAAGAAATTTATGAATTAGCTCTTGTGGGAAAAGAAACCATAGATAAGTATGAAAATATAAGAAAAAACACTAATGTGTTAAGCTCTTGGAGTTCTTTCTTAGGTGATAATTTCTATCTAAAAATCAAAAGCGAATATATTGACTTAAATAAATTAAGTATTAATCCTAGTGCTTATAGGGATTTCACTGCTTTTGATGAAACTGCATATGCAACAATAATAATCCAATATGAAACCTATAATTCTGTCTTTAAGAAATCAAAGCTAAAACCAAGAACTTATTACTATGAATTGAACTCATCTATCTTAAATTTTAAAACAACATTTGAAGATCAACCTTATTTGTCTGAAAAAGAATACCTCAAATTAGAAATGCCGGGCAATGTAAAAAACCTAGAAGTAGTACCAAAAAACTATGAATTAACAAATAATACATACTATTCATGGACACCTCGACAAGGCGCTTTGACTAATTTCAAAATAAGTTTTGAAAAGCAAATAAGTATATACCAAGAAATCGAAGAATATTACAAGCAAAAATTATCTGAGCTGGAAACGATTATTAGTGACAAAGACTTTGTTTATTGGATATTGATACTTGTATTCTTATTCATTTCTTATATTTTGTTAAAAAGCAAAAAATTAATTTAAGATGTTTTTTTATATATCTTAAAGAATGATTTATTAAATCTCAGGTGTTTATTGATGGTGTTAACAACTAGTGATAATCATAATAATGAGCAGATTCTTCACGAATTAGAAATAAAGCTTTTAGAGTACGTAGTAAATAATCATATTACTCGAATACAAGATGACGAACTAGCTAAGCTATCTGGTTTACCATTAGATAGTGTTTATAGAATTATCTCATGGCTCGAGCAAAAAAATGTATGTAAAAAAGAAAAATTAGAAGAAACATTTATTGTATTAAAGAACTTAGAAAAATCTATTGAAGATTTACCTGAACTAAAACTCATGAAAATGCTAAATTCGAATCCAAATCATGAGATAAGTATTGAAGAAATCAAAGATAAAGAAATAAAACTTTATGGAGTTCAATGGGCTAAGAAAAACAATTGGATTATTATTTCAAACGGGAAAATTAAAGCAGTAGTTAATCAACCTTTAGAAGAACTCAAAAAAAATAAATTTTATATGTTATTAGAAAACTATGCAGGTTCTATTATAAATTTTGATAACTTATTAAAAGAATTTGACAAACAAACAATAGAAATTATTAAAACAAGAGCTCTTGGAAATATCGTCAAAAAAAG